>JAJYPE010000157.1 GCA_021795585.1 Actinomycetes bacterium
GGTGGATACCTGGGGATAATCACCGCGATCCTGGCCTGGTACGCCTCGATGGCCGGGGTGATCAACACCACCTACGGAAAGACGATCTTCCCGACCTTCCCGTTCAGCAAGTAACCGCCTAAGGCCTAGAGTGCCCCGCCGACCCTCCGGCTTGAGTCCGGATCGGGAGGCGGGGCCTCTTCATTCCCCGCCGGCGGCGCCGTCCACCAGCGAGCAGAGGGGGTCCCCCGCCAAAGCGGCCCCCATCGCCGCGATATCCTGCGCGCCAGGGGCGCCACTGGTGCCGCGCGACAGCCAGGCCCGGGCGGCAGCGGCCGCCGCCGCATAGTTGCCCAGAGCATCCAGCTCCGCCAGCTTGCCGAGAAGCTCGGCCACGAGCTCGCCTTGCCCTTCAAGAAAGCCGCGCACCATCCTCTCGGCTACCGAGACCGCCTCGCGCTGGGCATGCGGATCGAAATCAGGTGCGCTCACGGGAGCCTCCTCATCTCTATGAGCCAGGCGGCCAGCTCCTCCATCGCCTCGACCATCCTCTCGTCCTCCGGCACGGTGCCGGCTTCGAGCCAGCTCCGGTAGCCGGCCGCCAGATCATGGGGCACCCCGGGCGCGCCGATGTCGTCGAAACCGGCCTCGGCAAGCACGGCGGCTATCGCTTCGAAACGGTGCCCGGTGCTTCCGCCGTCCCCCATGGCATTTCCCAGGAGCACGGCCTGGGCCTTGGAGAGGCGCTCAGGCGGCATCGGCGGTCGAGCCTAGGGCTTGATGGTGGCGGAGCTCATCGGGGCTGACTGCCTCCTCGTCGAGGAGCAGGGCGATGGCCGAGTGCACCAATCGACCCTCGACGGTCAGCACCGCCCTGCCGTCCTCGGTAAGGCCATAGAGCCCATCGGGAATCGCCTCCAGGTCCAGGGCCGCCGCCGGAACCCCCAGGCTGGTTCTCAGGGCCAGGCTGAGGCCCTCGAAGACCAGCTGGCTCTCGGTCAAAGTCTCGCTTCCGGCCGCCGCCTCCCCCCTTGCCGACAGGGCCTTGCCCCACCGGTAGGAGTCGCGCACGTTCCAGCTGCGCACCCCGGAGAGAAAGCTGTGCGCACTCGGCCCCACCCCCAGGTACTCGCCCTGCATCCAGTAGCGCCAGTTGTGAACCGAGCGCTGGCCTGTGCGCGCAAAGTTGGATATCTCGTAACACTCGAAGCCGGCACGTCCGAGCAGGCGGTCGAGAGAGAGGTAGAAATCGACTGCGGCGTCCTCGTCCGGGAAGAGCTCGGGATGCTCCGAAAGTGGCGTCCCCGGCTCGACGATCAGCCCGTAGGCCGAGATGTGTCCGGGCTGGCCCCCTTTGCTCACCAGGCCTTCCACCTCCTCGAGCATGCGGGCCGGCTCGCCCCCGCCCACGCCGAAGATGAAGTCGGTGGAAAAGCGCATCCCCGCCTGGCCGAGGAGGGCAATGGCCTGCTCGGCCTCGGCTGCGCGGTGATGCCGCCCCAGAAGAGCGAGCTCCCGATCCGAGAGAGACTGCACGCCGAGCGAGACACGGTTGATGCCGACTTCGCGATAGACGGAAGGATCTGCCGCCAGCGACTCCGGGTTGGCCTCGATGGTCACCTCTCCCGCCTCCGCCACCACCGGCGCCAGTATCCGCTCGAGCTGTGCCGGCGAAAGAAGTGAAGGGGTTCCCCCGCCCAGGTAGACGGTGGAAAAGGAGCTGTGCCCCAATTCCCGGGTGCGCGTGGCGATCTCCGCGCAGATGGCATCGACGTATTCGTCCAGGAAGTCGAAGCGATCCGACCAGGTGGCAAAAGCGCAGTAGTCGCACCTCGAGGTGCAGAAAGGAACGTGGATGTAAAGACCGGGGCGCATAGTCGGAATCACGCCGCCTTGGCGGACGGCGAGCACCAGGCTAGTGGAGGCGAACTCCCATTTCGTCGAGACGCGCCATCATCTGCTCGGCGGTCATCTCGAAGATGGCGCCGAAGACGCGCAGGTCCTCGCTGCGCACCGAGATCATGCGCCCGTTGAAGTCCTGCCGCTGCACCTGGATCGCATTCAGATAGCGCCTGAGCGCGTCCTTCTCCGGCCCGCTCGCCTCGGCCAGGCGGTTCAGATCGATGGTGACCTTGGCGCCCGGACCCTCATCCCTGCCATGCAGGCTGGAGGCAAGCACGTCGATGTCGAATTCGGAGGCTCCCTCTCCCACCGGGCCGATGCTTCCGATGTCCCGGGGAAGGAGGCCGTCGATGGAAACCCCGTAGAGCGAGGCAAGGCGCTGAAGACGCGGGACAGAGATAGAGCGCTCGCCACGCTCGTATGCACCGAGGACGGATGCCTTGAATTCCATGTTGGACATCGACTCGACGGCCTGCAGGGACAGCTTCCTCTGTTTGCGTACAGACCGCAAGCGTCCACCAACCGCCGTCGCGTAGCTCTCCGTGACCTGATCTTCTCTGATAGTCATAAAAACTCGCGCACTCTCAGCGGAACTGCCACAAAATGATACACCATTCGATCACTGTTTGCAGCGAAATTACTTTAATGTCATTCTAGGTGGCAAACAGGGCTAGAGCGGCCGCCGTACCCACGACAGCGGCAGTCTCCGCACGCAAAACCTTCCCTGGCAGAGAGGCTCGTTTGGCATCGCCGGGAATCTCACCGGCTGCAAAGCCGCCCTCGGGCCCTATCAAAAGCGCAGCTGGCCGGGCGCGCAGCGGCGGCGCGCCCGGCTCGCAGACCACCACTCGATCGAGTACCTGCTCCAAGGGCTGGAAGCCCAGCTCAGGAACGAATAAGCTCCTGCACTGCCCCGCCGCCTCGGCCGCGACACGCGCCATGCGTTCCGGCGTCACCTTTCGCTCCGCACCCGCCACCGAGTGTGAACGCCTCGCCCAAACCAGGGTGATCCTGGAGACCCCCAGCTCGGTCAACATGCGGACCGCCAAGCTGAGAGGCTCGAAGTCGATCACCGATAGGACCATCTCCAGGTTGAAAGGAGGCGAATCCTCCTGTCGGTGCCCGATCTCCTCGAGCAGCCCGTCCCCACTCGCCCCACGGCGGCGCTTGAGTGCCGCCCCGGTGACGCGGGCCAGGGCCAGCCCTCCATGCCCGTCTCCGATGGTCACTTCCTCCCCGGGGGCCAGTCGCCTCACGGTGAAGAGATGATGCAGCTGAGCCTCGCTGAGGGCGCCGACGGACGCCGACGGCGCGATCACATGGGCCTTGGAGGAAAGATGCCAGGCGGCTCCGGCCGCCGCTGCATCGCCCATCGACTCTCCTAGGAGCGGAATGCCGACTTGATCTTGGAGAAGAGGCCGGCCTCGTGCACGGCGACCTCCTCACCCCTCAGGGTGGCGAGCTCACGCAGGAGACGCTCCTCCTCGCTGTCGAGCTCGGTAGGTACATCGACCACTACGGTGACCAGCTGATCGCCACGGCCACGAGCGCGCAGATGCGGCACCCCCTTGCCCTTCAGCAGGAAGCGCCGGCCGGATTGGGTCCCACCGGGAATGGTGAGCTCCTCCGGACCGTCAAGAGTCTCCACCTGCATCTGCACTCCGAGCGCCGCCTGCACGTAGCTCACGTGCACGGTCGAATGGATCTCGTCATGGCTGCGGGTGAAGCGCGCATCCGGTCTCACGTTCAAGTGGATGTATAGATCGCCGGGCATGCCGCCACGGGGGCCCGCCGCGCCCTTGCCGGTGAGGTGAAGGGTTGTCCCGTCGTCCACTCCGGCCGGGACCTCGACGGTGTAGCTGCGATCCAGAGTGCGCCGCCCGTCGCCCCGGCAATCGGGGCAAGGGGTGGAGATGATCTGGCCGGCACCGCCGCAGCGGTCGCACACCGCGGTGGTCATCATTCTGCCCAGGATGGTCTGGGCCACCCGCTTCACCGACCCGCTCCCCTGGCAGATGGGGCATATGCTCGGCGCCGTTCCAGGCTTCGAGCCGTTGCCGCCGCAGGTCGAGCAAGTGGTTGGCACGCGGATGGGGACGTCCTTCTGGGCGCCGAAGACGGCTTCTTCGAAGGAGAGGGTGACGGTGGCCTCCATGTCGTCGCCCCGCTGGGTCCCACCCCGGCTGGTGCGATAACCGTTGCCGAAGGCGGCGCCGAACATCGACTCGAAGATGTCGCCGAAGGGGCCGGCACCGCCGAAAAAGTCGCCGGGGCCGCCGCCCATGCCGCCCATGCCGCCGACGCCATAGGCGTCATAGACACGGCGCTTTTCAGGGTCGCGCAGGGTTTCATATGCCGTGGTCACCAGCTTGAAGCGCTCTTCGGACTCCTTGTTGCCGCCGTTGGCGTCGGGATGCAGCTCCCGCGCCAGCTTGCGGTAAGCCTTCTTTATCTCCTCGTCGGTGGCGTCACGCGCCACCCCAAGAATCTCGTAGAAGTCGACGTCTGCCATCAACCCTCGCTCAGCCTTTTAGACAAATTCTCACTCACCAGATTGGCGACGCCGATAGCCGACGCGTAGTTCATGCGGGTGGGGCCGATCAATCCGATCGTGCCGACTTCCACCCCGTCCACAGAGTAGGGGGCCACCACCACGGCGCACTCCCGCAACGAGCTGACCCCGTGCTCGGAGCCGATGGCCACGCCTTGGCCCCGCGAGAGAAGGGAGCGCATGAGTGTGACCACCAGATAATGCCGCTCCAGAATGGAGATGACGTCCCGGACGGTCTCCACCGCCCCGAAAGACGCAGCAATGCGGCTGGTCCCCTCGATGAAGACCCCGTCGCGATCCGCCTCGCGCACCGCCTCGCGCACCGCGACAAACGCATAGGCGCCGAGCTTGTCCAGGTCGGGATCCTCGAAGTGAGGTGACGAATCCACATCACGCAGTTCGCGGTCGCGGAAATGCGAAGTCAGGACTGCGCTTATCTCTGCGAGCTGGCCGTGATCGGCCTCGGTCGGCCAGGCAATGGTGCGCTTCTCGACCGAGCCGTTGGCGTCCACCGCGACCACCACCACCGTCCGGGTGCTCAGAGCCACCAGCTGCACCGAGACGATGCGGGCGCGCCGAGCGGAAGGGCCGGTCACCACGGCGGCCAGGTCGGTCATGCGCGTAAGCAGGCGGGTGGTCGAGGAGAGAAGCTCCTCGATCTCCTGGTGCGCCTTGGCAAAGAAGCCTTGCACCTGGTCGGCCCGGGCGGGCCCGGGGTCGGAGTAAGTCATGAGCTCATCCACGTAGCGCCGGTAGCCCTTCTCCGTGGGCACGCGGCCGGCGCTGGTGTGGGGCTGCTGGAG
>JAJYPE010000158.1 GCA_021795585.1 Actinomycetes bacterium
CCGTACTGCCAGACCACCTGATTGGTCTTGGGATCGACGACTATCACCCGGTTGTTCTTGTCGTCGTTGAGTACAACGTCACCGTTGGGCAACGGCAGGGCCAGGGAGGGCTGGTTGAGCGCCAGGGCACCGGTGGGGGAGTAGCGCCACAGCACCTGTCCGCTGGAGGTGAACTCCTCGACGGTCCCGGGCTTGGAGTAGTCGGCGGTGAGGAAGACGCCCGGCCGCACCTCGTTGGTGTCGGAGGGGTAGTTGATCCCCGGGGCGTGGAAGCTCTGATAGACGGTCCCGTTCAGGCCCATCTCGTCCACCCAGTCGCCGTTGATCTCCGTGACGACGTAGTGGCCGTTGGTCATGGGGAACGATCCGTTGGGGCTGCCGAAGCGGGCCGGTGGGTTGTGGTAGCAGGCGTTGGTCGAGAGGCCGTAGATGTGGACCGGCGAGAGGGTTCCGGGCTTTATCAGCAGGATTCTGCAGTTCTTGATGTCCGGGGAGAGGATGTAGCCATCGGGCAGCATCATGGCATCGTCGGGGTTCCAGAGTTGATTGGGACCCATGCCCGACTGGCCAGGAGTCCCGTAGCGAAAGATGATCTTGTGCTCGGCAATGGAGATGACGCTGATGACGAAGTTGTCTTCTTCGGTGGCGATGATGTACTTGCCGTCAGGAGTGAAGAAGGCGTCGTCGGGGATGAGAAATGTCTGTCCGGGAGCCAGGTCGCCGGGCTGGGGGAACTGCCAGAGGATCTGTCCCTGCGGCGAAACGACGATCAGCCGGTTGTTCGACCGGTCCGCTATGAGAAGTGGCCCGGGCAGTACCGAGGGATTGGAGCCGGGCTGGAGATGCGCGCCGGTGATCGGCTTGGCGAAGGCGGCGGGCAGGCCGGGGAGCGTCGAGGAAGCCGGCTTGGATGCGCGCGCAGTAGTGGAAGTCGCGCCCTTCGCGGTGCCGGAGGTACTGGCCGAGGTCGCGCTGTTGGCGCGGTGGCGCCCGGCAAGATAGACGGAGGTTCCCGCGAGAAGCAGCACGACAACGGCTACGGCAAGCGGCTTCGCTCTACGCACCGGCACCCCCTGTTTGACCGCGCGGCCAGGTGTCCCCTTGCCGCGCCGAATAGGCCGATTCTAGGTGCTGGTTGGTGAGCCCGGAGTGAGGTCCTGTTGCGAGCGTGCGGAGCCGGGCTCAGCGCGCTGGCTGGATGACGAAGGCGGCCCCGGTGGGGTCCTCAAGATAACCGATCTCGCCGTATAGGGTTTCCTCGGTTGGCCGCGTCAGCGAGCCTCCGTTGGCCAAGGCTGCGGACGCGGCGGCCCCCGTGTCGTGCACGCCGAAGCGCACCTCCCATCTCGGTGCCGCGGCGTTGTCTTCCAGGATCCCGGCGAATGGCCTTCCTCCGTGATCGGCCGTCGCGTAATGGAAGCCGGGCGAGTCTCCCACCGTGCGGGTCTCCCAGCCGAAAACCGACTTGTAGAAGGCGACCGCGTCCTCGTATTGGCCGGTGTGCAGCTCGAACCACTTGGGCGCTCCCGGCTCGTCGATACGGCCAAAGCCGCTGAACTCGTTAGGAGTCCAGACTCCGACGGCCGCGCCGCCGGGGTCGACCATCATCCCCATGGTGCCCTGATCGCCGACCGGCATGGCCGGCACCACCACGGTGGCCCCATGAGAAGCTCCGCGCGCCAGGCTCTCGTCGGCATTGGGAGTGGCAATGTAGATCGACCAGGCGTCGGGCATCGGGTCGCTGGAGTCCTTGGACATGCACCCCGCCACCGGTACCCCGCCGGAGAAGAACATGAAATAGCCGCCGAACTGCTCGGCCTGCTCACCTGCCGTCCAGCCCAGCACGGCTTCGTAGAAGGCGCTGGCCCTTGCGACATCCTTGGAGTACAAGTCGATCCAGCAGGGCTCTCCCGGGAACCATTCCCCCCTGGTGGCCATGTCGGCCCCCCTTTTCTCTCGCACGAAGCACGGGCAGCTCCGACCCGCCTGGGCAGGCCGGGGTGGGCCGGGGCTCCCTCACAACGGCAATTCTGGCATCCTTGGTGCGACCTCGTGGCGGACGAGCTGGAATCTTGGTTCGCAAGCTCAGGGCCAAGGCGTGCCGACAGGCGCTCGCCAAAGTGGCTTTCATCCCTGTGAGCTCCGCTGTGCCGGTCCTATGGTCTGGGTCATGGAAGCGCCGGCCATCGCTCTCCGCGACGGCCACTGGGCCGCAGCACGGAAACTGGAGACTTTTTAAGGGCCACTCGGGGCGTATGTCCACGTCCCTTTCTGCTCACGGAGATGTCCCTATTGCCCCTATAACAAGGTTGTCGCAGAAAGATCCCTGGCGCATCGCTATTTCTCCGCCCTGATCCGTGAGATCGACTGGTAGGTCAAGGCAATGGATCGGCCCTTCGAATCGCTGTACGTCGGCGGCGGCACGCCGACCCTTTTCCCGGGCGAGCTGGAAGAAGTGCTGCAACGGATCCCGGTCACGGGCGAACGCGCAATCGAGGTGCTTCCCAGCCACGCCACCCCGGAGTGTCTGGACCGGCTCGCGGCTATGGGGTTCGACGCGGTGAGCATCGGAGCCCAGTCCTTCAACGACGAGGTGCTGCGCTGCCTGGGGCGCCCCTACGCCGCGGTCCGCGATGCGCGCGAGCGCTTTGCCAACGTGGACGTGGATCTCATCGTGGACGTCGCATGGGCGAAGGAGCAGCGCCTGGCGAAGGCATTCCTGGAAGACGTCTCGGCCTGCATGGAGATGGGCGTGGACCAGGTCTCGACCTATCCTCTGATGCCCTTCGGGAAGTCGCACCACGATCGGCGTCTCGAGCATGCGGTGCTCGCCACCGCCACCGCGATTGCCGAGGCGAGCGGATACGAGCGGAGATCAGTCTGGACGCTAAATCGGATCGGCTCGGCCCCCTACAACTCCATCACCCGCAGGCGGTTCCTGGGCATGGGGGCTGGAAGCGCCTCCTTGGCCGGGCGGGACTTCTTCGTGAATCACTTCGGGGTGGAGACATATATCGCGGACGTCGTCGGAGTGCGCCTGCCCATTGCCAGGCGGTTGCATCTCGGACGCTGGGCGGGGGCCGCCTACGACGCCTTCTGGCAGGCCTACGGCGGCGGACTCGACTTCGGCATGTTGAGGGACTCCTACGGCGGCGCAATCAGCGCGGCGGGCAAGGGCCTTGCTCTCCCGCCCCTCATGACGGGCGCGGCCACGCGCCGCGGAGAGGGGATCCGCCTCACCCGGCGCGGCTTCGGCGGCTATCACGACCTGGAGCGCCTCGTCACCTACCACTTCATCGAGCCGCTCTGGGCGGAGATTCTTGCCGAGCATCTGGCCGAGCCCGGAGCCGGTGAGGGGAGGGCAAGCTGGGTTGCCGAGGATAAGGCGAGGCGGGGGAGGGTCTGGTCCATCGCCGAACGCCTTTTGGAGAGGCCCCCGTGCTGAGATCCAAGGAGCCGTTCGAACGGGCTACGGCAGTTTGCACGATGTGCCACGGTTCCGGTCCTGCCTCTGAGCCGCCCCCCTGCCGAGGGGTTGTGCCCTCGCTTGCGCGTGGGAGGTTGCGGATTGCGAGTCCACGTGGCGCGGCCCAGGTGGGCACCGAGAGGCCACCCGCCCACCGGCGAATCTCGAGGGCGACACCGAAACGGAGTGGGAGTACCTGCCGGCTACGGCGTGCGAGAGGCCCTGATCTGTGGCCGGAATACCCGCGGTGACTGTGTCTCAGCCGTAGAGTGGGGGCATGAGCCACATTGCGCGAGGCACCTTCGAGGTCGAGATCACCCCTTCTGCGCCCGAACTCGACGGCGCCGTCAACCGATTCGAGTTGCGCAAGCGCTTCAGCGGCGACCTGGCCGGCACCGGCTCGGGGGTGATGCTCTCGGGCGGGGACCCCTCTACTGGGACGGCGGGCTACGTGGCCATCGAGACCGTGCGTGGCACGCTCGGGGGCCGCGAGGGCGCCTTTGCCCTGCAGCAATTCGGCACGATGGTCTCAGGTGCGTCACTGCTTCACTATCAGGTGGTGCCCGGATCGGGATCGGGTGAGCTGGCCGGGGTGCTTGGAAGCTTGCACCTCACCTTCGATGCCGACGGAACCCACCGCTTCGAGCTCGATTACGAGCTCTAGCGGCTCGGCGCTCAGCCCAGGAAGGCGTCGACGCGCGAGACGAAACCTTTCTCCTGGAAGAGGAACGCGTGCCCGGCGTCGGGATAGAGGAGCAGCGTGGATCCCGGGATCAACGTCGCCAGTGCGCGGCTGTTCGCCAACGGGTCGAGCTTGTCCAGGGTGCCGTCGGCAATGAGCGTTGGCACCCGGATGACGCCGGTTTGCAGACCCGCCGCGTCCTTGCCTGCCCACCATTGATCCACCGCCCGCCCTTGCTCGCTGAGGACTTGCGCGGATGCCGTGGCCGCGGGCGGGTAGCTGGAGATGGCCACCTGGTAGGCGGTGGAGGCGGCGCTTTGGTCGGCAGGGAAAAGGAAGGACAGGGCTTCCTGGGGGTTGCCGCTCTCGAACTCGTTCAGCGTCTTGCGCGACGGTGGAACCGCTGCGCCGGTGCCCGGATAGGGGGCGCAGAGCACCAGGCGCCGGACCTGGGCGGGATGAAGCACCGCGAGCGCTTGGGCGATCATGGCGCCCATCGACCATCCCAGGACGTCCGTCCCCCTTAGGCCAAGCGAGGTAATCAGCGCGCTGGTCTGGTTGGCCATTTCGTCGATGGTCAGCGGCCGAGACAGACCCTGGGTGCCGCCGATGCCGGCGTTGTCGAAGATGACGACCCGGTGAGTGCTGGCCAGGGCGTCGACAAACCGGCGGTCCCACGAGGTCATGGTCCCTCCGTACCCGGTGATCATCACCAGGGGCGGACCGCTGCCTATTTCCCGGTAGGCAACCTTGCCCAAAGACGTGTGGGCTGTGCGCATGGGTGCCGAGGTGATAGTCAGGTTGCCGGGGATACGGCCTACGGGGTGGCCCTCTATTTTGGCCAGTGCCGCCTTGGCGAATGCGGTCACGACCGCCGTCGAAGGGGAGCCCAGGTCCGAGTAGGCCAAGTAGCCGACATACTTCCCGCTCTCGAAGAGGACCATGTCGGTCCCGAAGCCCATCCCCGAGAAGGTGAAGCGCCAGGCGTAGGCGCTCGAGGATGCGCCCAGGGACGGGAGGGCGAGAGGGCTGATGGCGGTTTTCACCTTCTTGCCCGCGATCGCAAGAGTCGCGCT
>JAJYPE010000012.1 GCA_021795585.1 Actinomycetes bacterium
TACTGAGTTGGAGGTGTCACGGTCCCACTCCACCTCGATCAGCCGCTCCTCCGAGCTGGCGGCCAGCGCGGCCGCATTTGCACACCCGACTCTGTGTACCGAGACCCCGCGCCCCCGGGTTACAAACCCGATGATCTCATCGCCGGGAACAGGTGAACAGCACCGCGAAAAGCGGATGACGACGTCATCCAAGCCCTCAACGTAAACTCCGGGGGACCTGCGCTTGCGGCTCATCCGGCGGCTGGGGCTGACGGTTACCGGCAGCTGCACCTCTGACTCTTCAGGTGCCAGGTCGCGCACCAGCCGCTGCACCGCCGACTTGGCCGAAATGTGCCCTTCCCCGATGGCGGCGTACATCGCCTCCAGGTCCGCGAAGCCGAGCCTTGAGGCAAGCTTGGGAAGCGCGTCGGCGCTCTGCAGCTTCTGGACCGGCAGCCCTTCCTTGCGCATCGTCTTCAGGAGGTCCTCGCGGCCACTTTCGATTGAATCCTCGCGGCGCTCACGCGAAAACCACTGGCGAATCTTGTTGCGCGCCCTCGGCGTGGCCACTATCGCGAGCCAGTCCCGGGAGGGCCCCGCCGTCGCCACCTTGGAGGTAAATATCTCCACCGTGTCGCCCGACTTCAGCTGCGACTCGAGCGGCACCAACCTGCCGTTCACCTTGGCTCCGATGCAGCGGTGACCGACTTCGGTGTGAATGGTGTAAGCGAAGTCCACCGGCGTGGCCTTCGCCGGAAGGGACACCACCTTGCCCTTGGGAGTGAAAACGTACACCTCGTCGAGCTCGAGATCCAGTTTCAGATTCTCGAGAAACTCCACCGGATCGGGAGTATCGCGCTGCCAATCCAGGATGCGGCCCAGCCATGCCATCTCCGATTGGCTCGAACCCTCCTTGTACCCCCAGTGAGCGGCAATGCCAAACTCGGCACGCCGGTGCATCTCCAAGGTGCGGATCTGCACCTCCAGCGGATTGCCCCCCTGGGAAACCACCGTGGTGTGCAAAGACTGGTAGAGGTTGAACTTGGGCGTGTTGATGTAGTCCTTGAATCGCCCGGGAACCGGGTTCCACAACGAGTGCACCACCCCTAGTGCCGCCCAGCAGTCCTTCTCCGTCTCGCAGATGATCCTCAGCCCGATGATGTCGTAGATGTCGTCGAATTCCTTGGACTTGACGACCATCTTCTCGTAGATCGACCACAGGTGCTTGGGGCGCCCGCGGACATCCGCCCGGATGCCCACCTCGGCCAGCCGGTCGGTCGCCATCTTGAGCAAGACGTTGAGGGAGTGCTCCCGCTCCGGCGAGCGCATCTGCACCATCTGCTCGATCTCGGCATAACGCCGCGGATGCAGCACCGCGAAGGCGAGATCCTCGAGTTGCCAACGGATCTCCTGGATACCCAGCCGATGCGCGAGAGGCGCATAGATGTCCATGGTCTCTTGTGCGATCCGGCGCTGTTTCCACTCCGGCAGCACCGCCAGGGTGCGCATGTTGTGAAGCCGGTCGGCAAGCTTGATGATGAGGACCCTGGGGTCCTTGGCCATGGCGATCAGCATCTTGCGCACGGTGGCCGCTTGCTGGGCCTCCTTGGAGTCGAAGCTGAGCCGGTCGAGCTTGGTAACTCCATCGACGATCTGGGCCACCGCCGGACTGAAGGTGGAGGAAATGTCGGTCAGCCGGGTCGCAGTGTCCTCGACAGTGTCGTGAAGCAGGGCCGCCGAGATGGTTGTCGCGTCCACACCGATCTCCGCGACGATCTGCGCCACTGCGATCGGATGGGTTACATACGGCTCGCCGGAGCGCCTGAACTGACCCTCATGGGCTCCAATGGCGGCATGGAATGCGAGCTCGATGTGAGAGGCGTCATCCTCCGGGTGGCGCTGGCGAAAAGCGGACAGCAGGCGGTCGAGAAGCCTCGTCTCAAACCCAACTGCTACCCCAGGCACCATAGATACAAATTACACCATTGCAGGTGGCTCCAAACCACCCATCGGCGGCGGCGTGGTCAGCGGCGCTTGTGGCCCTGCCTGCGTCTCGGGGCCGACGAGGTGCGCTGTCCGGGCTCCACGAGCTTGGGCCGCTTGCGCTCGCCCTCAGCAGCTTCCGGCGCCGGTGTCCCGGTGGCCGGAATGGCCTCCTCCGCCGCAGGTTCACCCAGGGTGTCAGCCTGTCGGTCCTGCTGCGCGGCAGCCTGCTTGGCCGCTCGCTTGCCCGCCTTGGACTCCGTCTGGCTCTTAGCTATGCGATCCGCCAACGCCTTGTATCGTGGCTCCCTCTCTTTGAGCTGAGCGAGAACAGGCGAAGCGATAAAGATCGAGGAATATGCCCCGGTTGCCAGCCCGACAAAGAGCGCCAGGCCGAAGTCCTGGAGGGTAGTCGCCCCAAGCAGCTCGGCCCCGATCAGCAGCACCGAAAGGATCGGGATGATGGCAACGATGGAGGTATTGAGCGAACGCATCAAGACCTGGTTCATCGAAGCGTCAACCGCATCGGAGTAGGTCATACGGCCGGAGTTGACCATCCCCTTCACGTTCTCTTGAACACGGTCGAAGACCACGATCGTGTCATACAGCGAGTAGCCCAAGATGGTTAGCACGGCGATCACGGTCGCCGGAGTCACCTGGAACCCGACGATCGCGTAAACGCCGACCGTCACCAAGATGTCATGCACCACCGCTATGAGCGCCGCCACGGCCATCTTCAACTCGAAGCGCACGGTTATGTAAAGCGTTATAGCGATAAAGAAGCCGATAAGGGCGCGGAGGGCCTTCGAGGTAATCTCCCCACCCCAGGTAGGCCCGACGTCGTTCAGCGACACATGACTGGCGGGAACATGGGCTGCCGCTGCCAGCGCGTCGGTCACCTTGCTTTCGAGCGTCGCCTTTTCGGAGGCAGGATAGACCGAAAGGTCGGCCTGCACTTCGATGGTCGTGGAGGAGCCCGATCCGAGACTTACCACCGTCAACTGCTTGACACCCGTTGAGGAAACGGCATTCCGCGCCTGCGTGACGGTGAGTTGGGTGTTGGTGACTTCCCAAGAGGTGCCGCCCTTGAACTCGATCCCGAGGTTGAGCCCTCGAATGCCGAGCGCCGCAAGCCCGACGAGGATTACGACGGAAGAGAGCAGGTACCAGCGCCTGCGGTGTGCGACGAACTGGAAGGCGGTGCCGCCATGGTACAGGCGGTGGAAGATCGAGCCTTCCTCTTGGTGCTCGGGCGCGACCGGCAATACCGCTCCTGCAGCCTCTTTAGCCTTGGCCATCACGCCTCCCCTCGGTTTGCCGCGAGTCCGCGCGCGACGCCCAGCCAGCGCGCTTCGGTAAAGGCTCGGTTCCTTCCCAACAACTGGACCAGCGGCCTGGTAAACGTCCAGGAGGTCGCTACGTCGAGCACCGTGGAGAGCCCGAGGAAGAAGGCGAAGCCTCGAACCGGGCCGATCGATAGCAGGTAAAGGAGGAGTGCGCCTATGAATGAGACCAGGTCAGCCGCCACGATGGTGCGGAAGGCCTTCTTGAAGCCCTTGTCAACCGACGCTCGAACACTGCGGCCCTCCCTCACCTCGTCCTTTAATCGTTCGAAGAAGACGACGTATGAGTCGACGGTCACCCCGATCGACACAATGAGCCCTGTCACCCCCGAAAGATCGAGCGTCAGGCCGCTGGTGTGGCCGATATAGGAGATGATGCCCCACAACAGAGCCGCGGTTGTGGCCAGCCCGAGCACGACCACTATGCCTAGGGCGCGATAATAGAAAATCATGTAGAGCATGACAGCGGCCAGGCCGACCAATCCGGCAAGTACGCCGGCCTTGAGGCTGGCGGAGCCGAGTGTCGGGGAGACGGTCTGCACCGTCTGCTGCACGAGCTGAACCGGCAGCGCGCCGTAACGAAGCACCAAGGCCAGGTCGTTTGCCTGAGTCTGGGTGAAGGAGCCGGTGATCTGGCCCTGCCCGCCAAAGGAAGTGCTATTGATGGTCGGTGCCGAGACCACCACGCCATCGAGAACTATCGCCATCTGGTGCTGGTAGTACTTGGAGGCCAGGGCATCAAACTTGGGCGATCCCGACTTGGTCAGGCTGAATTGCACGATCCAGTTCCCGCTCGAGTCCAGCCCGGCGAAGGCGGTCTTCAGAGCCGAGCCACTCAACAAGGATGGTCCGAGCACGTAGCGGCCGACCACCGTATTGCCCGTCTTTTGTGGCAACAGGACAGTCGCGTTGGCCGTGTCCTGCTGCGGCGTGGTCGAGGGAACATATCCCAGCAACGTCGAGTCCGCCTGTGTGGTCGGGCAGAAAGGAACCAGGTCCTTCTTGGGGATCTTCAGCGAAGCGGGCGGCGCCGTGTACGTCGGAGCGGAGCACTGAACGATCCTGAAGCGCAGCTGGGCGGTCTGTCCGATAATCTTCAGCGCCTGGTTCACATCCTTGACGCCAGGCAGCTGGACGACGATGTTGCTTCCCTGTTGCGCGATGTTGGGCTCGGCCACACCAAGACCGTCGACACGGTTGCGGATAATCGAAATGGTCTCCTGCAGCGTGGCCTGGTTGACCTTGTGGGAGGGGGCGTATACGACGGACAACCCGCCTTGAAGGTCCAGGCCCAGCACAGGTTTGTAGTTGAGGGCGATGACCGCGATCAGCGATCCCACCGACACCACAAAGGTGGCGATGACCAGAAGCAGTCCCGACCTTTTCATTCACTCCTACCCATCTAACCGACCGCCGGTGGGGCGTCACGAAGGCAGCCACCGCCGGCGAACAATTATTGCATGCCCTTGGGGCCGAGCCGGACCCAAGGAGCACGTCAGGCTACCGCTAGCGCGCTTCCGGGCCTTCTTCGGGCTCCTGGTGGCCACCGGCCTCGGAGTCCGCCTCGTCGGTCGTACCGGGCAACTCGTCTTCATGGGCCAACGGAAGCCCTCCGTCGGCGTTGTCGATCTCCTGGGCGGCCGGATCACTCTCGTCCAGCTTGCGCGAGATGGCACGCCGTACGAAGCTCACCTCGATGTCGGGCGCGATCTCGAGCATGACGGTTTCCTCGTTGAGGCGCACCACTCGTCCCAACATCCCCGAGGTGGTCATAACGCGATCCCCGACGGAGACATCGCGTGCCTGCGCCTGGGTGCGCTTCATCTGCTGTGAGCGCGGGCGAATAAAAAGGAAATAAGCACCCACTACGAGCAGGAGCGGAAAGAGCAGCGTGGTGATGCTGCTCGACTGGCTGGTTGTCGCCGTGGCGGCAAAGAACATTTCAATCTCCAAGGAAGGCAAAAAATACAGATCTCATGCTAAAGCCTCGCGCGGCACTTGCATTATTCAGCATTGCGGCAAGCTACTGCTCCGGCACCTGGTTCGGAGCCGAATCCCAGGCAATGCGCACGTCGGAGATCAGATCGCCCAGCGTGCCGGCGACGATCGCGTCTCTCGCCTTTGCGATGAGCCGATGCATAAAAGTCAGGTTGTGGAGCGTCAGCAGCGTGCCGGCAGTCGGCTCGCCCACGTTCAGGAGATGCCTTATCAGGCCCCGGGGGTATTCCGCACAGGCCGGGCAGGGACATCCTTCCTCTATTGGACCAGGGTCACGCTGGTAGCGCAGATTCTTCATGTGCAGCTTGCCCTCGAAGGTCATGGCCTGGCCGTGCCTGGCAATCCGCGAAGGAGCGACACAGTCGAACATGTCCACCCCCCGTGATATCGCCTCAAGCATTCCGATCGGATCCCCCACACCCATCAGGTAGCGGACCTTGGCGTCTGGCAGGTGCTCGACGGAAGTTTCGATGGCTGCGAGCATCTCCTCCCTGGTCTCCCCCACGGCCAACCCGCCTATGGCGTGCCCCTCGAATCCAAGCTCCGCGATGAACTTTGCGCTCTCGGCTCGCAGATCCAGCTCTCCGCCTCCTTGAACGATTCCGAACTGTGCCTGTTCGTCACGGCTCTTGGCAGCGCGCGCTCTCCGTGCCCACTGATGGGTGAGCTCGAGCGCCCGCTCCACCTTGTCGCGCGAGGCCGGAAGCATCGTGCAGACGTCCAGCACCATCTGGATGTCCGCACCTATCAGTTCCTGCAGCTCCACGGCCTCCTCCGGGGTAACCGTATGGGTTGAGCCGTCGTAGATCGATCGGAACCGGGCACCGTTCTCGCTGTACTCGGCACCCAGCGACATCACCTGGAAGCCGCCCGAATCGGTGAGCATATGGCGCTTCCAGCCGGTGAAGCGATGAAGGGAGCCGAAGGCGCCGACCACGTCGGCCCCGGGGCGCAGCATGAGGTGGTAGGTATTGCCCAAAATGACCTCGAAGCCGATCTCGGCGACCTGTCCCACCAGGGCGGCCTTGATGGTTCCGCGCGTGCCGACCGGCATGAAGACAGGTGTCTCGTAGCTCCCCCTACCGGTATGAACCCGTCCACGCCGGGCGCCCGCCGAGGCGGCCAATACTTCGAATTCGAATTTGCGCGCCGCGACGGCCACTCTTTTCACCTCGACCCCAATAAGTCGGCCACAGACCCCGAAAGAGGCTAGCGCCCGGCCGGAGGCCGCTCTCGTTCGACCTTGGACTGCCTATCCCTTGAGCCGCCCCCGTTGATCGCGTCTTCGAGTTCGCCAACGCCACCTCCTGGACAGGTCGGCCTGTGTCTTCACTTGAGACACCCGGGTGCGGCGTCGGCCTAATTCACTTGCGCTGCCAGTTCATAGGCGAGGAGCCTCAAGCTCGCTCTTTTGGCGTGGGAGACTCGGGAGGCGGCAAGTGCGGAGGCAGAGGGCACCGACCCTCGCACTACCCGCCTCGGTTCGCCATGCAACTGGGCCGACGCCGATACCCGGGATCGAGATGGACGCTGACATTTACACCGAGACGCAGGTGGGGATCATCGGTGCCGGGCCAGCCGGGCTGGTCCTGGGCGAGCTCTTGGCGGACGCCGGGATCGACAACGTGATTTTGGAGAGCAAGGACCGGTATTACGTCGAGTCAAGAGTCCGAGCCGGAGTGCTGGAGCTGTCGTCGAACTTTTGGACCAGCACCGGCTCTCGGCCAACGTCCATGCGCAGGGGCTGGTTCACGATGGCATCTACCTGCAGTTCAACGGGGAACGCCACCACATCGACATGCGCTCGCTGACCGGAGGCAGAACTATCACCGTCTATGGGCAACAAGAGCTGGTGCGCGATCTCATCGCACATCGCCTTGCCACCGGCAAGGAACTGCTCTTCGAGGCGGAGGCCGTAGGGCTCGCGGGGCTCGAGTGGGGCGGGGAACCCGTAATCACCTTTCATCACGGAGGGGAGGAGCGAAGGCTCTCCTGCCGCATAGTGGCCGGGTGCGATGGATTCCACGGAGTTTCCAGGCGAAGCATCCCGGCAGGCGCAATCACCACCTATGGCCGCGAGTTCCCCTACGCATGGCTCGGCATCCTGGCCGAGGTGGCGCCGAGCTCCGACGAGCTGGTCTACAGCTTTCATGAGCGAGGGTTCGCGCTGCTTTCGATGCGCTCCCCTTCCATCTCCCGCCTTTACCTGCAGGTGCCCCATGGCGAGGAGCTCACCCACTGGCCGGACGAGCGCATCTGGGACGAGCTGGACATCCGCCTGGGCACGCCGGGCTGGACGCTCGAGCGGGGACACGTCCTCGAAAAATCGATCACCCCAATGCGTAGCTTCGTGGCCGAGCCGCTCCGGCATGGCTCGCTCTTCCTGGCCGGCGATAGCGGCCACATCATGCCTCCGACCGGCGCCAAGGGCCTGAACCTGGCGATAGCGGACGTCAAGGTGCTGGCCGACGGTTTGACGGCGTGGTTCTCAAGCGGAGACGAGTCCGGGATCGACGCCTACTCCCAGATGTGCCTGAAGAGGATCTGGAACGCCCAGAACTTCTCGACCTCCTTGACCTCGCTCATGCACCTCGACCCGGGCGCAGACTCCTTCGCCTTGCGGCTGCAGCGCGCCCGCCAGCGCTTTACCGTGGAAAACGAAAACGCCCGGAGCGCACTGGCCGACAACTATGTCGGCCTCCCCTTCGATCCGCCCGTCGCTCCGGGGCGGGCGCAGTGAGACCAGCTTGCACGGGTTGCGTGCCTGCCTCCCGGCGTTCCTGGCCCGCCAAGCGAGAACTGGAGAGGTGCAGGTGCGAAAATGGCTGAGCTAGTCTCGCTGCGCGAGGCGGTCACCGAGCTGGTCAAGGACGGAGATACGGTGGCCATGGAGGGATTCTCCCACCTGATCCCCCACTCCGCGGGCCACGAGGTGATCCGCCAGGAAAGACGGCACCTCACTTTGGTGCGCCTCACTCCCGATCTGATCTTCGACCAGCTGATAGGGATGGGCGTAGCCGACAAACTGGTCTTCTCCTGGGGAGGCAATCCCGGCGTCGGATCACTTCATCGTTTCCGGGACGCCATCGAAAACGGCTGGCCGACCCCGCTTCAGATCGAGGAGCACAGCCACGCCGGGCTCACCAACCGCTTCGTCGCGGGCGCCTCGGGACTGCCCTTTGCCATCCTGCGCGCCTATGCGGGCACCGGGCTGCCGGAAAGGGTCACCCACATCAAATCCGTGAAGTGCCCATTCACGGGAGAGACCTTGGCCGCAGTCCCGGCGATCAATCCGGACGTCGCGATCGTTCATGCACAGCAGGCCGACCTGCGCGGCAACGTGCATATGTGGGGAATCACCGGGGTGCAGAAGGAGGCTGTTCTCGCGTCATCCCGGTCGATCGTCACCGTGGAGGAGATAGTGGAGCGCATCGAGCTCAGGCCGGGTGGGGTGGTGCTCCCTGCTTGGTCGGTAACGGCGGTGGCCCACGTCCCTGGAGGCGCCCGGCCCTCCTATGCCTCGGGCTACTACAAACGCGACAACGACTTCTACAGCAGCTGGGACACCATCAGCCGCAGCCGGGAAGACTTCAGGGAGTGGATGGAAAAGAACGTTCTGGAGGTGGCGACGCCATGAGCGCAAGCGGCCGGTCGTCCGCCGAGACACTGGGCTACAGCTCCACCGAGATGATGAGCATCGCGGCGGCGAGAGAACTCGCCGACGGGCAGGTTTGCTTCGTGGGAATCGGGGCTCCTTCCACCGCCGCCAACCTTGCCCGCCGGACCCACGCCCCCGGCCTCGTGCTCATCTACGAATCCGGATGCATCGGCGCCAAACCCACGGCGCTTCCGCTCTCGATCGGCGACGGAGAGCTTGCCGACACCGCCGACGCGGTGGTAACGGTGCCGGAGATCTTCAACTACTGGCTGCAGTCCGGCCGCATCGACGTCGGTTTCCTGGGAGCGGCGCAGATAGACCGCTTTGCAAACCTGAACACCACGGTGATCGGCCCCTACGAACACCCGAGCGTGCGCCTGCCGGGAGCCGGCGGGGCACCGGAGATCGCCGCCTCGTGCAAGGAGGTGGTGATCATGATCAAGCAGAGCCGCCGGACTTTTGTGGATCCCCTCGACTTCCGCACCTCCATAGGTTTCGGAGATGGGCCGGGAAGCCGCGAGCGCCTGGGCCTGCGCGGAAGAGGGCCACGCATGGTTATCACGGATCTCGGAATCCTGCGGCCTGACCCGGAAACCTGCGAACTGACCTTGACCGACCTCCACCCCGGGGTTAGCGTCGAAGCCGCCCGCGAAGCCACCGGATGGGAGCTGGCGGTTGGGCCGGCACCGAAGGTTACGCCGGCGCCCACCGACTCGGAGCTGGCTCATCTTCGTCGCCTGGTCTCTTTGCGGCCGGAAGGGAACTCCAAATGACAGCCTGCTTCATCGTCGACGGCACCCGCACACACTTCGGCCGCTACGGGGGCGCGCTGGCCGGGATTCGACCCGACGATCTGGCGGCCTCTGTGGTCGCCTCCATAATGCGCCGCAACCCCGACCTGGACCCATCTTGCGTCGAGGACGTCTACTTCGGGGACGCAAACGGGGCCGGCGAGGATAATCGCAACGTTGCACGGATGGCCTGCCTGCTGGCCGGCCTGCCCACCTCCGTCCCGGGAGCCACGGTGAACCGACTGTGCGGCTCGGGAATGGAGGCGGCCATCGAGGCAAGCCGAGCCATCGAAACAGGCGACGCCGAGGTCATGCTGGCAGGAGGGGTTGAGTCGATGACCCGTGCTCCCTGGGTTCTCCCCAAGCCCGAAGGAGCCTTTCCCCGCGGCAACGCCACAATGCACTCGACCACCCTCGGCTGGCGGATGGTAAATGAGAGGATGCCCACCCAGTGGACCGTCTCTCTCGGGGAGGGCGCCGAGATCATGGCCGACAAGTACTCCCTCACCCGCGAAGAGCAGGACGTCTTCGCGATCAGGAGCCACCGCCGCGCCGCGGCCGCCTGGGCGGCGGGTGAATACGATGACGAGATCACCTTGGTAGAGGGCGTCGCCCTCGAGATGGATGAGAGCATCCGGGCCGACACCACCTTGGAAAAGCTGGCCAGGCTCCGCCCTGCGTTCCGCAGGGATGGGACGGTCACGGCCGGGAACGCCTCTCCACTGAACGACGGGGCCGCGGCCTTGCTGCTCATGGAAGAGGCGACCGCCTCCCGCCAAGGCGCTCGCCCCCTTGCCCGCATCGTCTCGCGCGCCACCACCGGCGTGGACCCGCACCTCTTCGGGATCGCCCCGGTGGAGGCGGCCAACAAGGCGCTGGCAAGAGCAGGGATCGGCTGGGGCGACGTGGCCTCGGTGGAGCTCAACGAAGCCTTTGCGTCCCAGTCCCTGGCCTGCATCAAGTCATGGCCGGAACTGGACCCCCAAAACGTCAACCCCTCTGGAGGCGCGATCGCAATCGGGCACCCGCTCGGGGCCTCGGGAGCGAGGTTGCTGACAACGCTTGCCTGGCGGCTGCACCGTGCCGGCGGCGGATACGGCCTCGCCGCCATGTGCATCGGAGTGGGACAGGGGATCGCAGTGGTCCTGGAAGGAGTCTGATCCTTGACCGCAGGGAACTACGCGGAGGACGGAACGCGCATCGACCCGCCCTACGGCAGCCCCGGATACGCTTCGACCGGCACCCGGCAACCCAAGCAGCCTCTGGTGGTATTGCCGGAGCGCCTGGCGGAGCGCAACGGCCCCCTGTTCGACATGGAGCGCATCCATGGGAATCTCACTGACCTGACCGCCCAGCATCCCGGTGGCGAGCCCGTGGGAGAGCGCATCAACCTATCGGGGCGTCTCCTGGACGGGTCCGGCCGCCCGCTTGCGGGGCAGCTGATCGAGATATGGCAGGCCAACGCCGCCGGCCGCTACGCGCACGCCGGCGACCGGCACTCCGCTCCGCTCGACCCCCATTTCACCGGCGCCGGCAGGACAATCACAGGCGCGGACGGCTCCTTCAACTTCCTGACCATCAAGCCGGGACCATATCCCTGGCACAACAATCCGAACGCCTGGCGGCCCTCCCATATACATTTCTCAGTCTTTGGCAGGAGCTTCGCAGAACGCCTGATCACCCAGATGTACTTCCCGGGAGACCCCCTCCTCGAATACGACCCGATCTTCCAGTCGATCCGCAGTGAGAAGGCGCGCGCAAGACTGATCTCCTCCTTCGATTGGGAGACCACCCAGGCCGAGTGGGCGATCGGCTATCGGTTCGACATCGTGGTCGGGGGCCACCTGGCCACCCCGTTGGAGGACCTGTGACCGCGCCGACGCCCTCCCAGACCGTAGGGCCGTTCTTCCGCTTCGGCTTCGAGTGGATGGACTTCACCACGGACCTGGCGCCTACCGGTGAACCGGGCGCAATCACCCTGTCGGGAAGGGTGATCGACGGAACCGGACGGGGAGTCGGCGACGCTGTCGTGGAGATCTTCCAGGCCAAGCCGGATGGGACCTTCTCCGAGAGCGCGTCGGACCCCTGGCTGGGCTTCGGGCGCTGCCTGACGGCGTCGGACGGGGGCTACTCGTTCCGCACGCTCAAGCCCGGCAGCGTGGACCGGGCGCAAGCCCCCCACATCGACGTCTCGGTCTTCGCCCGCGGGCTGCTCCAACGCGTGACCACTCGCATCTACTTCCCCGACGAGGCCGCGGCAAATTCCGTCGATCCCCTGCTCAGCTCAATCGAGGAGGGCCGGCGGGCTACATTGATAGCGAGGCAGGAGTCGTCCGGCCTTCGCTTCGACGTCAGGCTTCAGGGGGAGGGCGAGACTGTCTTTTTTGCGTGGTGAGCTCTTCCTTCCCATCTTCTGCCCTGACCGCCTCCTGGAGGCAACCGGGGATGGCGCCTGGATAGCAGCCTTCGGTGAGGCCGAGGCGGCCTTGGCCCGGGCCGAGGGCGAGCTTGGCCTGATCCCGGACTCCTTGGCCGAAGAGATCGCCTCCGCCGCGCAGGCCGGCACCTTCGACCCGGCCGAGCTGGGCAGGGCTGCGCGTGCCAGCGCGAATCCGGTCATTCCCTTCGTAGCCTCGGTACGCGCGTCCCTTGCCAAACCCGCCTCCGACTACGTACATTTCGGCGCAACCAGCCAGGACATCCTGGATACCGCCGCCGCGTTGATAGCGACGAGAGCCTGCGCCCTTGTCGACGACTATCTAATAGCTCTGCTGCGCGCCTTGGCCCGGATAGCCGCCGAACACGCCGAAACGCCCATGGCCGGGCGGACCTTGATGCAGCACGCAGCGCCAACCACCTTCGGCATGAAGGTCGCGGGGTGGATCAGCGCCTTGGTCGAGGCGGGCTTCAACCTGCGCTCCAGCACTGCAGCACTCTCGGCCTCGTTGGGCGGCGCGGCGGGAACGCTTGCTGCCTGGGGAGAACGAGGGCCTGAACTGCAGGAACACTTCGCCGACAGGCTCGGCCTGGCCACGCCTGCTATGAGCTGGCACACCAACCGAGTGCGGGTCGCCACCCTCGGCTCTTCGCTGGCCATCCTTGCCGGCGCTGCCGCCAAGGTCGCGACCGACGTCATCATTCTCTCCCAGGACGAGTTGGCCGAGGTGGCCGAAGGCGTGCCCGGAGGCTCCTCCGCCATGCCTAACAAGCACAACCCGGCCGGAGCCATCCGGGTCGTGGCCGCGGCCCGCCAGTGCGTGGGCCTTGCATCGACGCTCACATCGTCCATGGTCCAGGAGAATGAGCGCGCAGCCGGGGCCTGGCAGGCGGAATGGCAGGCGCTGTCGGACCTCCTGGCGTTGGCAGGCGGCGCGGTGGCGGCCTTGGGCGAGGTGGCCGAGGGCCTCCGGGTGGACAAGGTCCGCATTGGGACCAATCTCGATCTCACCAAAGGCGCGCTTTTGGCCGAGAGGGCCAACTACGCACTCATTGCCGCTCTCGGCCGCGACGCCGCACAGGCCGCCCTGGCCAGGGCTGCGGCTCACTCCGCCGGCTTCGCCCAGGGCCTGCGCGAAGACGAGGAGGTGCTGGGCGCCCTTGGGGAGGTAACTATCGCAGAGCTGCTCCAGCCTTCCGGCTACCTGGGTGCGAGCACGCTTTATACGCGCCGGGCGCTTGCCATGGCGCAGATCTACGAGAAGGAGAGATAATGTCCAACGGCTATCACATCGACGGCCCGGCCGAGGCGCCGGTCCTGGTGATGCTCAACTCCCTTGGCACGGCCGCGGAAATGTGGGATCCCCAGATGCCGGCCCTGGCTGCGCGTTTCCGCGTGATCCGTATCGAGCATCGTGGGCACGGGGGAAACCGGCCGCCCGCACCCGGCCCGTATTCGATCTCCGAGCTTGGCGCCGACGTCCTGGAGGTTTGCGGCACCTTGGGCGTGGACCGCTTCTCCGTTTGCGGCCTCTCCTTGGGCGGGATGGTTGCCATGTGGCTGGCGGCCAATCACCCGGAGCGGGTGGAATCCCTTGTGGTAGCCTGCTCCGCCGCCGAGCTCGGCCCGGCCTCAGGCTGGCGGGAACGCGCCGCCGCCGTGCGAAATGAGGGCACGTTAGCTCTTGGGCCGACATTGTTGGGACGTTGGTTCACTCCAGGCTTTATCGACGGCCGCCCTCAGGTCGGCGAGTCGGTCCTGGGAATGCTGGCGGCTGCCTCAACCGAGGGTTACGCCGGCTGCTGCGAGGCGATCGGCGCCATGGACCTGCGTCCGGAACTCGGCCGCATCACCGCTCCGGCCCTGCTGATCGCAGGCGCCCAGGATCCGGTCACACCTCCCGCCAAGGTTCTCGAGACCCAGCAGCTGATTCCCGGATCGGCGATGGTCGTAATCGCGCACGCGGCGCACCTGGCCAACATAGAACAGCCCACCGCGTTCACAGCGGCGGTGTTGAACCATCTCGCCGGCATGGCCTCCAGTCGCGGAGAAGCGGTCCGCCGCGCGGTGCTCGGCGATGCGCATGTGAATCGCTCCGCAGACCAGGCGAGCGCCTTCAACGCCGGATTCGTGGACATGATCACCCGCTTCGCATGGGGCGAGATCTGGACACGGCCCGGACTGGATCGAAAGACCCGATCCGCCATAACGTTGGCGGCGCTGACGGCACTCGGCCACCATGGTGAACTCGAACTGCATCTGCGCGGTGCAATCCGCAACGGCTGGAGCGAGGAGGAGATCGCCGAGATCCTCATGCACACCGCGGTGTACGCGGGGGTGCCCGCCGCCAACGCCGCCTTCGCGGTGGCCAAGCGCATCCTTTCGGAGGATCCGTCCGATTGGTAGCCGGTCTCGCGTCCAGCAGCCCGGCGTCGGCTCGGACGGCTGATCAGGCCGGCGTGGCTGACACTGACAGGCTGCGCGCGGGGGTGGCAAAGAGGGGAAAGCGCCTCAGCCAGGCGGCAAGCAATCCGCCCAGGAGCATTACCCAGAGCTTGCCGAGAAGCTGGCCCGGAAGCGCCACCGCAAGCGGAATGCCCGCAAGGGTGAGAAAGACGGTGGAATCCACCAGGTCGCCAACCACGCCGGAAGCAACCACCGCCAAGGGGAAATTGCGCTTCTGCAGAGGGGTGTAGATCAAAAAGTCGCACGTCTCGGAGAGCAGGAAGGTCGCCCCCGAAGCCAAGGCGAGATGGGCGCTGGCCACGAAGGCCGAGATGCCCGCGCCGACCAGGATCGCCGCCACGCCGGCCCTGGCTCCTCCCACGCGTTGCAAAACGTCGCGGGCCACGAAGGCCAAGGCGGCCAGATAAACCCCGGAGGGGGCCTCCAGGCCGAAGCCCACCGGCAGGACATGGGCGCCGGGGATGGGGGTGCCGACATGGCCGATCATCCAGTTGGCCCCCACGATCACCGCCACGTAGGCCGCAAAACTCGCGGAAGCGGCGATACGCGCCCTACGCAGCCTCGGCGCCTCGGTCATCCCGGACTCCTGGCCAGCCGGTCGTAGGTGGCCACGGCTGAATCCACCTCGGACCGCGCTTCGAGGGCGATTCCCGCCCCCCAACGGATCGCCATGGGTCGGATGGCTATTCCGCCGCGCGCGCTGAAGTCGCCAAAGACCCGAAGATAGCGAGGTTCAAGCCTGGAGACGAGGTCGTCGGCGATGGTGTTGACGCAGGCTTCATGGAAAGTACCGTGATTCCGATAGCTGACGAGGTAGAGCTTGAGGCTCTTGGATTCGACGCACACGCCGTCCGGCACATAGTCGATCCAGATCCTCCCGTAGTCGGGCTGGCCGGTTACCGGACAGAGGCTGGTGAACTCGAAACAGTCGAGCCCGATGACGTAGGCCGCCCCCGGGTGCGGGTCGGGAAAGACATCAAGGATCTCCGGCGAGGGCGAATCATATGCGTACCTGGTGCTCCCCGAGCCCAAATGGCTGAGGCCTGAAGTGTCGGTCATGGTGCTTGGCAACCCTCGGTTCCGAATGCTCTCTTTCGGCCATCCATGCTAGTCACCGGGGCCACGGCCTGAAGATGCCCGGCTCGCGGCCAGTGCCAAGTCACCTGGTCCGGAACCTGGGCCGCCACGCGAAGCCTGATACCCTGGCCACTGAACTCGGCACGGACGGCTAGGCGCGTTCTCCGGCGATGGACATAATGCTTCCCGCTCCGCACGCGGTTGTGTTTACGCTGGGACCGAACCGGACAGGTGAACGGATGGCGCTCCAGAGCGACGCTGCCGTTCCACCGCTCCTTGCGTTGCGGCGTTGGTCCAAGGCTCCTTTCATCCGGCCAAACCCCCCGCTTCAACCTGCACCCTCGCGCCAACCCTACGACAACCGATATAGCAGTACAGTATTTGGCCCGGCAGTGGTCGGCTAACCTTGGTTGCGGCGTGGTCTAAGAATGAGGGTGAGCCTGTTGCAGGATCAAAAGCGCGCTGACGTTGCATACGCCACCATCCAGGACCTGATCGTCCTACAGCGCCTGGCACCCGGGTCCCTGGTCTCCGAGTCGGAGATCATGGCGATTACCGGGCTCGGAAGGACGCCGGTCCGCGAAGCCCTCCAAAGGCTGGCGCGCGATCACATGGTTATGATTCACCCGAACAAAGGCGTTCTGGTGCCGCCGCTGTCCATCGAAGCCGAGTTGAAGGCACTCGAGGTGCGCCGGGTCCTGGAATCGCTTGCCGTCGAGTTGGCGTGCACAAGAGCCAGCGACGAAGACCGGTCCGCCATGCGCGACATGATCGAGCGGATCGACCACAGTGGATCTTCAGTATCGGGCTACATGCAGACAGTGGCCGGCACGCACGCCTTGATAGTTGCGGGTGCGCACAACCCATACCTCGCTGACGCCATGGCACCGCTTCAAGGCCTCTCACGCCGCTTTTGGCTCGCGTATCTGCGGCGTCCTGAGGCCGAAATCAAAATCGCGTCCGGTCTGCACCGTAACATTTTGCAGGCAATCCTCAATGAAGATGCCGAGTCGGGGCGGGAAGCGTCCGTGGCGCTGAACGACTACCTGGTCGACTTCTCACTTCGAACCGTACGAGAGCCGTAGCGGGCCTAACTGGAGCGACGGGCCATCTCTCTAAAGATTGACCCACGACGCCACGGTCCCTCTCGGGCCATAAGTCGCGGTCGGCACGGTATTGCACCCGATCAGCGACGCATAGCGTGAGGTCCGCGTAACCCAACTCGGGATTGCAATGCCGCTCCTAGTTGGAACGTCCTTCCAGTCCCGCGAGTTCGGCCGCACTTGCTCCGGGCGGAACCATCTCAAAGACGTTGTCCACGACCGTGAAGTCGTAGTAGCCGAGGCGCGCGATGGGCCTTACCCGCAGTACGTCCAGCCTTCCATCGGACGTAATGACGGCGTCGTCGATGTGCACATGCTCGACCTGACCCACTACCAGGTCCACGGAGGCAACGGCCGTGGCCGCCGGTATGTGCAGCGTTGTCAGGTAGCGGCATTCAAAGTGACATGGGGATTCTGCCACGCGTGGAGCAGGGGCCAGTACGGAGGGTACCGCCCTCAGGCCGGTCGTTTCGAATTCGTTGATCTCGCCGTCCACAGCCAGGGATGAGATGTTTACGGCCTCTCGCAAGTCCCAAGTGGCCATGTTCCAGACGAACCAACCGGTCTCTTCGGCGTTCCGCACCGTGTCCTTGGGCCCGCCGTGCACCGACTGGTTCGCGGCGAACATGACCATCGGGGGATCCCAGGTCAGATTCTGCCATTGGCTGTAGGGAGCCAAGTTCGGCACACCTTTAGAGGAGATGGTTGACAACCACCCGATCGGTCGAGGAACGGTGCAGCTCTTGAAGGGGTCGTGAGGCAGTTTATGGCCGTCTGCAGTCCTGTATTCCATGATTTCTATGCAGCTTTCTCTTGTGTCCGACGTTGTGCAACTACGGTGCGATCTCGGTCGCCGGTTGCGGGAAAAGGCCGGATGGCGCGGCGTCGGCCAAAGACGATGGCGCGACTTCATTGCCGGCGGGTGGCCACCGCCGTGCGAGAAGCACGTACAGCACACCAGGCACAACAATCCCTACGATCCAAGAAATGTCCGCGCCTCCAAGCGCAGCGACAAGTGGCCCAACATAGAAGGCCTGGTCGATAAATGGAACCTGCATCAAGAGGCCGACGAAGTAGGCCAGCAATGCCTGCCAAACCCAGCCGCCATAGATTCCTTTCGGCGTGAAGAAGGAGCGAGGATCGTAGCGCCCCCGCCTGACAAGGTAAAAGTCAGCCAGGTTGACCGCTGTCCAGGGTATGAAGATGAAGGCAAGCACGAGAAGGAAGTTGGTGAAGTTGTTCAGGAAGCTGGCATACCCCGTCAGGGCAATGACGAGTCCGGCCACGAAAGTGATGCCGACTCCCACGACGCGCACCGCAGCCGATCTGCGAGGTGTCCACCAGGTCGAGGCAGCTGTCGCCAAAGCGACCATGCCGCTGTAGAGGTTGGTGGTAGCCGCACCAATCATGCTGATCGCGAGTATGACCAGCAGCCATGCGCCGGAGATCTTGTCGAGCGCAGCAGCGGTGGAAAGCTTCGGATAGAGCACGACGGTCACGGATCCGAGCACCTCGAGCCATACGCAGGAAACCACCGTTCCCAGGTAGGTCCACCCGAAGCACGACCTGACGCTTGACTCGGCAGGCAGATATCTCGAGTAGTCAGAAACAAACGGAGCCCAAGTGATGGCATATGTCGCCGACACCGACACGACCGCGAGGAAGGTTCCCCAGTTTGGCGCCGCGGTTGAAAATGAATGGGCCGGCAATCCGATGCGAGTGGCAACCGCCGCCGTCTGAACGGTCACTACCGCGAAGACGACGAGTAATCCGATCGAGGCCCACCGCTGCCAGGCGTGCAACCAGCGATACCCGAGGACCGCAAGGACAAGGGTTGGGATCGCAATAATTATTATGCCGGCGGGAACGGTGATACTCCGGTCCAGCGTGTTCAGCGCATCGCCGGATAGGGCGGTCGCGCTCGCGTAGAAGCCGAACTGGAGAAAAAAGGCGCCGACGAAGAGAAAAAAGGCGCCGTAGAAGCCGAACTGTCCTCGACTCTGGATCATCTGGGTGACCCCTAGGGTAGGGCCCTGCGCGCTGTGGTACGCCATGAAGACTGTGCCGAACAAGTTGCCCAGCACGATGGCCACTATTGCCCAAAACAGATTCAGGCCCAAAACCACCGCCAACACGCCGGTTACAAGCGTCAGAAATTGCTGGTTCGCGGCAAACCAGAAAGGAGCCAATTGCCGAGGGCGGCCAAAACGCTCTTCGGCTGGGATGATGTCTATCGAATGTGACTCGACGTTTTCGGCGGTACTTGTGACCATTACCCTCCCCCGTTTCCGGTTCGATCACCGGCGCCCAAGCGCCAATGGATAGGAAGTATATGACCGATATATTGGTTCGTCAACTCGTTGGCGCTAATTGTCGAGCCCTTCGCGCCAGAATCGAGGTCTACTGATCACCGGACCTCAGGTGAGCCCCTTGCCGGCGGACGCACGAAGGGCGGCAGGGCGGGCAACCATGGCGGATCACCGTCTTCTGTGCGGAGACAGCCATCGCCGAGCGACCCACCTTATGTCAGGTGCCGACCCGATTGGCCGGCCGTGCGACGCCTGAAATCAGCGTCACCCGCCTTCGCCCTGATCTAGTTCGCAACAGCGGTTCGGTGCGGAGCCCTTGCAGCGGTAGGGGCATCGCCCCAACTTTGAGGAGGCGCAGTCACGGCTCGTCTCACCTTCGCACGAGCGCAGGGTCCTCGAGCCCCAGAGCCGCAAAACCTCGCGCACGCAGCCGGCAGGAGTCGCAGGTGCCACAAGGCGTGCCTTTGGGTGACGGGTCGTAGCAGCTGTGGGTCAGCGAGTAGTCCACCCCAAGCCGGAGGCCCAGCGAGATGATCTCCGCCTTGGTCATGGAGATAAGAGGGGCACGGATGCTGACCCTTTGCCCCGCCTCCACCGCTGCCTTGGTGGCGAGATTCGCCATCTGCTCGAAGGCCTCGATATATGCGGGGCGGCAGTCAGGGTATCCCGAGTAGTCGAGAGCGTTGACGCCGAGGAATATCTCCTGAGCCCCGATGGTCTCGGCCAGCGCCAGTGCGTAGGAAAGAAATATCGTGTTTCGTGCTGGTACATAGGTGACTGGAATGCCCTCGGGCGGCTCCTCGCCGGCTCCGAAATGTGGCACAGCAATATCTGCCGTGAGGGCTGAGTGACCAAATATGCGCAGGTCGATGTCAGCCACCAGGTGCCGATAAGCACCGAGCGCGGTGGCCACCTTCTTGGCCGCCTCGAGCTCGACTGAGTGACGCTGCCCATAGGAGAAGCTCAGCGCATGGCAACGCCTCCCCTCGCTGTTCGCATAGGCAAGCACCGTGCTGGAGTCCAGGCCGCCCGATAGAAGCACCACAGCGTCGGAACCCATCTCAATCCCTCCCTTGGCAGAGGCCCCTAGGCCAATCGGCCTTGGCACTCCCCCTGGCGGGCCAAAGCATAGTAACCTCGCCTCAACAGCACCGGCGGCGGTAAAGCCCGGGCACCAAGGGAGGTTGCAATTGTCGCCTAGTGCAAGGGTGAGGCGCTCCACCGTCTCGGCCGTGCTTGCCGCCGTGATACTCGTGGCTACCTACTACGTGGGATTCTTCGGTGCCGGTACGGTGCCGCCGCTGGGTCAGAGCTTCAACCCCGTCCGCGGCGTGTGGACCATGGCCGGGAATGCCCGCCTTCCCGGCTCGGCCACCATCAACCTTCCGGGCCTCGACGGAATTGTCACCGTGAGCTTCAACTCCCTGGGCGTGCCCTCCATCAATGCCACCACCACGCACGACCTCTTCGAGGCCGAGGGATACCTGCAGGCGCATTTCCGCCTCTTCCAGATGGACGTGGAGCGCAGGCAGGCCGAGGGCAGGCTTTCCCAGATTCTCGGGCCGTCCGCGCTCTCGACCGACCAGCTCGAAATCACCCTGGGTCTGAAACAGACCGCCAAAGCGGAGTGGTCCCGGATAGGAGCCGGCTCAGCCATGGGGCGAGACCTCACGGCCTACAGCCAGGGGATCAATTACCAGATCGGACAGTTCGAAAAGGCGGGAAACCTCCCGGCTCAGTTCAAGCTGCTCAAATACAGGCCCGCTCTTTGGACCCCCCTCGACACCCTTGCCATTCAGGGCGAGATGACCCAGCTGCTCGACTTCACCACGACCCCTATCAGCTACTCGCTCGCGATACACTCCCTCGGCTATTCGACGGCGATGAAGCTCTTGCCGATTATCCCCGCAAACCAGCTCGCCCCCTATGACCCCGGACCTTATACGAGGGCCAAGCTGGCGCCGATCACCCGGTCCGTGCCCGGGGCGCTTCTGATCTCGGCCTCCGGACAGGCCGCCCAGGCGAGCACGGCCCATCGTGGGGCCTCAGGCTGGAGGCCATCGGCAACAACGGGCTCGATCGAAAAGGCGGATGCGACAATCCTTCGCCTGGCGGCAGCCGCGCCGGCGAACCTTACGAGGCGGGGCGGGAACTCCAACAACTGGGCGGTCGACTCCACCAGGACCGTCAGCGGAAAGGCCATCCTTGCCGGCGACCCGCATCTGGGCGAGACGCTTCCCGCCATCTGGTACGAGCTTTCCGCCTCCTCGCCCCAGCTCTACTTCTCGGGATTCTCGATTCCGGGGCTACCGGGCATTCTCATCGGCCATAACCGCTCCATCGCCTGGAGCCTTACCGACACTCAGAATCAGTCGGCGTTTTATTACCAGGAAAAGACCTCGCCGTCGCGCCCCGGGGAATACTTCTACAAGGGGAAATGGCGCCGCTTCAACTCCGTCACGTACTCCATCCCCGTGCGCGGGCAGGGCACGCGGAGCTACAAGGTGCTCTACAGCGTGCAGGGCCCGCTCCTGACCCAGTCCGGCAAGACCGTGGCGCTCTACTGGACCGGCGCCATCCCCTCAGATGATCTGCCAGCAATGCTGAACGTGATGCGCGCTTCCAACTTCGCACAGTTCAAGCAGGCTTTGTCGGCGTGGCTCGCCCCGACCCAGAACTTCGCCTACGCGGACACGGCAGGCAACATCGGTATCATCGCTCCGGGAATATATCCGCAGTTCCCCAAAGGAGCCAGGCCCTGGACCATCATGAGCGGGACCGGCGCCAACGACACCATCGGCACGATTCCGCAATCGGCCGTTCCCCAGTCCTACGACCCGCCTACGCACTACGTCTTTTCCGCCAACCAGCGCGAGGTCTCCGCCAAATACCCCTACTACATCGGCACCTCTGCAAACTTCTTCGATTATGGATTCAGGGCCCGCACCATCTCGAGCTACCTGGCCACCCATCCCAAAGTGTCGGT
>JAJYPE010000013.1 GCA_021795585.1 Actinomycetes bacterium
CTCCCCCAACCGCACGGTCGCGGGGTTTTCCTTCGGAACCGTGCGGCGCTCACGTCCGGCCGAAGTCGCCTCCTTGATGGAGCCCTCGCTTGCCATGCTCAATGACGGGCGGATCCGCCTGGTGATCGACTCCGTGCTCCCGCTGGCGCAGGCAGCCGAGGCACACCGCCGTCTCGCCTCACGCGAGTCGAAGGGAAAGATACTCCTCGTCCCCTGAGCCTGGCGCGGCACCGTGCCCCGGGTCTTACCTATAATTGAGCCATGACCCAAGAGACGAGGACGCGCGTGGAGGAAATCGCCGACGACCAGGACGGAGAACTCGTCGAGGACGACCTTGTCATAGAAGAGGTCTCCATCGACGGCATGTGCGGCGTCTACTAGCCGGCCCTGCCTTGGCCAACGTGAGGCTGTCGCTAAACCCGCGGATCTCGATAAGGCCTGAGTCCTTCGGGGCGCTTTGCTACAACTTTGCCACCCGCGATCTCTTCTTGATCAAGTCCCCCCTGGCCCTTAGGCTGGCTGAGCTTGCCCGAGACGGCATCGATCGAGGCGAAGCCGAAAAGGCGCTGGGCGCGCAACCCGCGCAGTTCACCCGTTTGGTCGATGCCCTGGTCAACAAGCAGTTGCTCCTGGTCGGTGAAGCCCCATTGGGTCCGGACCATGAATAACTCGCTGGCCGCCGCTCTGCGCGCCGGGCTGGCCGCCCCGATCTGCCTGACCTGGGAGCTCACCTACGCTTGCAACCTTTCCTGCAGCCACTGCCTCTCCGACTCAGGGGCCAAGGCGCCCGGCGAGCTGACAACCGGCGAAGCGCTCTCGTTGATCGACGCCTTCGCCGAGATGGGAATTTTCTACGTGAACGTCGGCGGGGGCGAGCCGATGATGCGAAGGGACTTCTTCCAGATCATCGAGCACGCCGCCGCGCGCCGCGTCGGCGTCAAGTTCTCAACCAACGGCACCTTCCTCGATGCGGCCGCCGCGAAGAGGCTTGCCGGCATGGACTACGTTGACGTGCAGGTCTCCATCGACGGGCACGACGCCGCAACCAACGACGCGGTGCGGGGCGAGGGGTCCTTCGCCAAGGCCGTCTCGGCGCTCACCAATCTCGGCGCGGCCGGCTTCGTAAACCCCAAGATCTCCGTAGTTGCCACCAGGCACAACGTCGCGCACCTCGACGAGCTGGAGGCCTTGGCCGGGAGCTTCGGTGCCACCCTCAGAGTCACGCGGCTTCGCCCGTCCGGCCGGGGGACGCACAGCTACGCTGCGCTGCGCCCAACCGAGCTGCAGAACCGCGAACTCTTCGGGTGGCTCTCCTCGCGGCCCGAAGTGCTGACCGGCGACTCCTTCTTTCACCTGTCACCGCTGGGGGATCCCCTGCCGGGTCTGAACATGTGCGGAGCCGGCAGAGTGGTCTGCCTGGTGGATCCGGTGGGCGACGTCTATGCCTGCCCCTTCACCATCCATCCGGATTTCAGGGCCGGCAACGTGCGTGAAACACCTTTCTCCCGGATCTGGAAGACCTCCGGACTTTTTGCCACCCTCCGGGCCGAACCCGGACCGTCCAGCTGCTCCAGCTGCGGCGCCTATTCCTCGTGCCAGGGAGGATGCATGGCCGCCAAGTTCCACACCGGCACCGATCTGGCCGATCCGGACCCTGAATGCGTCATGGGCCGGGCCCGCGAGGCCCGGGGCACTGTCGTCTCGATACGCCCGCGGCGAAGCTCCGTGGCCACCCGTTAGGGACGAATAGGTGACACCTCCGACCGGCTCGGCTCTCCTCGCCGCCGACCTTGTGTTGGGTGGCCGGGCATTGAAGAGCCGGGCCTATTTCGGCCCCCACCCCACCAACCTCAACCGGCGCAACGAATTCCGTCCTGCTTACGCCGCCTACCTCGCCGCCAGAGCCGCGGGAGGAGTGGCACTCCTGGTGAGCGAAGCCGCCTCCGTGAGCCCCGATGACTGGCCATACGAATACGCGCCCCTCCTGCCCGAAGCCGCCGGATCGCTCGCGGCGGTGGCCCGGGCGGTACACAAAGAAGGCTCCCTGCTGCTGGCCGGCCTCAACCATGCCGGAGGGCAGGGCTCCTCCGCGTACTCGCAACAAGCTCTCTCGGCCCCCTCCCCGTTCGCCGAGACCACGGCCAACGAACTCTCCAGCCAGCTGGACGAGGAGCAGATCGAGGCCATCGTGGCAGCCTTCGCCACCGCCGCCCGAACGGCTCTCTCGGCGGGCTGCGACGGGGTCGAGGTCAACGCCGGCCAGTACTCCCTCATACGCCAGTTCCTCTCACCATTGACGAACCAGAGGCAGGATCGCTGGGGAGAGGACCGCACCCTCTTCGCGGCCAGGGTCCTTCACGGCGTTCGCGAGCAGGCGCGCGAAGGGATCGTTGGTCTCAGGCTTTGTGTCGACGAGCTGGCGCCATGGGCCGGGATCCTGCCGGCGCAAGCGGCCTCGATCTTCGCCAAGCTGGAAGGATACGTCGACTACCTGGTGCTCGAGCGCGGCTCGATTTACACCCAGCATGCCACCATCCCCGACTTTCACGACGGGGCCGGCTTCCTCGACCAGGCCGTGGAAGAGTTCAGGGGCACCCACGCCACTGTCGTCCCGCTGGCAGTGCTGGACGGCCGCGTCGGCCTGCGAGAGGCGGAGGAGCAGCTCGCACGGGGCACTGTGCAGCTCGCCGAGCTTACCCGCCCCCTCATCGCCGACCCCCAAGCGCTAACGGGGCTTGCGGGTATGGCATCGGCCAGACCCTGCGCGGCCTGCAACCAAGGGTGCCAGGTGCGCGACCCTCGAAACCCCGTCGTGAGCTGCGCCTTCAACCCTGATGCCGGCCATGAATCCGAAGCGGCGGGCCGCATCACGCGAGCCGTGCGCTCGACCGGTGCGGCAAAGCCGCCGTGGCTGGTCGCCGGAGCAGGAATCGCCGGTATGGAGGCGGCGCTCGAGGCCTCCCGCCTGGGAATGAGCGTTCGCCTGTGCGACGCCTCGGACCAGCCCGGCGGAGAGCTGAGGCTGCTGGCCGAGAAGGGACTCAACCCGAATCTGGCAGGCATGTTCGACTACTATCTCCGGGCCCTCGCCGCCGCCAAGGTCGAGATATCCACCTCCTGCCACCTGGATCCCGCCGAGGCGCTGGCCCACGCCCAAGACGGCGGTCCCGTCGTAGCGGCGACCGGCGCCACCTATTCGCCCCGCCCATGGAACCTGGGCCGCCTGACCGGAACCGGACCCCAAGGTGCGCCAGTAGTTACCACCATGAGGGAGGCGCTCATGTCGCCGCCCGCAGCCGGAGTCAAGGTCGCGCTGTTCGATCCCACTGGCGGAGTCTGGGCGATGACCGTAATGGATGCGCTTCTCGCCTCGGGAACCGCGTTCACCTTGATAACCCCCGATCGGCTGGCCGGCTCGCAGCTGGCTCCGACCGGCGACCTGGTTCCCGCCGCCCAGCGGCTCGCAAGGGCGGGCGTGCGTGTGCTTGCCGACAGCCAGGTCGCCGGGCTGGTCCCAGGCGGCGTGCGCATCCAGGAGCGCTTCGGCGCCGGAAGCCAAATAGTCGAGGCGGACGTGCTTTTGGACTGCTCCCTTCCGGCCGCGCCGGGCGGCTGGCCCGAGCACGAACTACTGCGCCTGGCAGGCGATGCCCTGGCCCCCAGGGGATGGCAGGCGGCGATCCTCGATGCACGCAAGGCCGTTTCCGAATTGGCGGCGGAGGTGGCCGGTGGCCGGCTTTAAGCACCTCTTCTCCCCGATCACCGTGGGACGAATGCGGCTGGAAAACCGGATCGTCTTCTCCGCGCACCTGACCAACTATGCCGCCGACGGCCTCCCCGGTCCCGCCCACGCCGCCTACTATGAGGCACGCTCCAAGGGCGGGGCGGGCCTTATCATCACCGAAGAGCACTCAGTACACCCCAGTGACTGGCCATACGAGAAGATGATCCACGGGTTCAAGCCCGAGGCGCTGCCGGGTTATCGGGCCATCACCTCGGCCGTGCACCGCCATTCGGCAAGGATCGTCGCCCAAATCAACCACAACGGCCCCCAAGGCTCTTCGATGTACTCGCGCCTCCCGCTGCTCGGGCCGAGCCAGGTCCCTGACCCTCTCTTCAGGGAGGTGCCCAAGGAGGCAACCTCCGGGGATCTGGCCGAAGTCGTCAGCGGCTACCAGCTGGTTGCCGCGCGCGCCATAGAAGGCGGTTTCGACGGTGTGGAGCTGCAGTGCTCACACTCCTCGATCGTCAGGGCCTTCCTCTCTCCGGCAAGTAACCACCGCGGCGACGCCTACGGGGGTGACCTCCGGGGACGAAGCAGGCTGATGCGGGAGATAGTCACCGCTGTCCGCGAGGCCATCGGCCCAGGACCCGCCCTAGGAGTACGCCTTTCGGGCGACGAGATGATAGATGACGGGACCACCTTGGATGACGCGGTTGCCCTGGCCCGGATGCTGGAGTCGGAGGGCGGAGTCGACTACATCAACACCTCCATAGGTGTGGCCACCGCCTCCCTCTACTCGATCGAGGCCTCGATGGCGATATCGCCCGGGTACGCCCTGTTCATACCTTCCGCAATACGCAAGGCGGTAAACCTCCCGGTGGTGGGCGTCGGGCGGATCAAGGACCCGCTGCAGGCGGAGAAGGCGCTTGCAGGCGGCCACTGCGACCTGGTGGGAATGGTGCGTGCCCAAATCGCCGACCCGGAGCTCGCCTCGAAGTCCCGCCTGGGGCGGGCACGCGACATCCGCCTCTGCCTCTCCTGCAACCAGGAGTGCGTCGGAAGAGTGGGAATGAACCGCTGGCTGGGCTGCATCGAGAATCCAAGCGCCGGCAAGGAGTACCTTGGCCGGCCACCCCGGTTCTCCCGGCCTTCCGCCCCACGGGTGGCGGTCATCGGCGCCGGGCCCGCCGGCTGCCAGGCAGCGATCTCACTCGCGCGCGCCGGCGCCATGGTGGCACTAGTCGAGGCCGGGGAACGCCTTGGTGGCCAGCTGGCCTGGGCGGGCCGCGTCGCCTCACGCGCCGAGCTGACCGACCTGGTCCGCAACCAGCGGAACGAGCTGTCCTCGCTCGGAATCGAGCCCGAGTTCGGCCGGTTGATCCGGGCTGAGGAGATCGCTCTCCTCGGCGCGGACGCGATTGTGGTTGCCACCGGATCGCGCGACGTTGCCCCCGGCTGGGCCGCCGACGCGGGTGAGCGCACGATGCGGGTCATTTCGGCTCGCGCTCTCATGGCCAACGGGCCGCGCATTCCTGCAGGCGCCACCGCGGTGATCTACGACGAGGTGGGGTTCCACCAGGGGACCTCGGCCGCGGAACTCCTCTGGGAGATGGGCGTCAAGGTGCACTTTGCCACCCCGTTGCTCGTGGCGGGCCAGGACTTGGGAATCACTCTCGACTACGAATCCTTCCGGATGCGCGCAGCTGCACACGGAGTGCAGTTCCACACCGCAGTGATCGCCTCCGGGGCCGGCGCAAGGTCGGTCTCGTTCTTCAACCATCTCGACGGCGGCCAGCTGGAGATAGAGGCGGACCTGCTGGTTCTGTCCCTGCATGCCACGGCCGAGGATTCGCTCTTCCGAGCTGCCCGCTCCGGCGGAATTCCGGCACTCCGGATCGGAGACGCGCTTAGCCCTCGGCGGGCGCACGCCGCAGTCATCGAAGGCGACAGGGCTCCCGGGCTCCTGGCGGGCATCCTAAAAGGCGGCTGGTCGTGAGCATAGCCTGTGACCTGCTGATCGTCACGGTGGGCTGCGAAGCCGGCGCGCGCACGTCCCCGCTCCAAGGAGCCGGCACCACCCAGCGTGTACTGGAGGTGGGCGCCCCGGTGAAGAGCCGTCAGCAGCAGCGGGACCCGAACACGCTCACCCACCCGGCCTTCCGGCTGCATGGCGCCGAGGCGCTCGGCCGCCGCGAGCTGGCCCTGGTCATAGCCGAAGTCGCTCGCCGCCTGGGGGCGCGCATGGTCGTCATCGCCGGAGCCCAGGACGCGGACGAACTGCTTGGGCATGCCGCGAAGGCGTTGAACCTGCCGCTGCTGGGCCAGGTAGCCGAAGTTCGGGGGGGCGCCTTGAGAAGCCTGGAACGCAATGGCGTGCAGTTGGGCTATCAGCTCTCCGGTGGATCGGGAGTCGCCGGCTTCGCGGTGCCGGAAAACGAGGTGACTCCTTTGACGGCCTTGGAGGGCGCCGGGGGCAGGCCACCGGCCCGGTCGCTCAAGGTTCGTCAGGGAGGCAGGAACGTCGCCTGGATAACCGGTGGCGGCGAAGAGCTCGGCGAAAACCCCGTCATCCTGCCCGGAGCCCAGAGTTCCCTCACCTCGCGCCGGTGTGAGCCGCACGCGCGGCACGGCGGCGCCCTGCGCCTTGGCGACGCGGACGTGGTGATCGCGGCCGGTGCCGGGGTGGGCTCAGCAGAGGCGTCGTCGAAGCTGGCCGGCGCATCGGAGAGGCTGGGAGCGGCCTTCGGGGCGACGAGAGTTGTAACCGACGCCGGCTGGGCCCCCGAGGCGCTCCAGATCGGCACTACCGGAGTGACCATCCATCCCCGGCTGTATGTGGCCATCGGCATCTCCGGCGCGACCCAGCACACCGGCGGCATCGAATCACCGGGCCAGGTGATCGCCGTCAATACCGATCCCGGAGCCCAGATCTTCTCCATCGCAGATCGCGCCATCCTCGCCGACGCGCCCTCGGTCACACAAGCGCTTTGGGAGCTGACCCGCGAGGAGACGGGAGAAGGAGGGGCCGATGACGGCAGATGACGGCAAAGCGACGGCCTTCGACGCGGTTGTCGTAGGGGCCGGGCCCGCAGGCAGCGCAGCCGCCCTGGTGCTGGCGCGGGGAGGAGCCAAGGTCGCTCTCGTCGAACGAGGAAGCGAGCCCGGATCCAAGAACCTCTTCGGGGGCGTCATCTATCCTTCGGTGCTGGCCGGACTTATACCCGACTTTGCCGAGCGCGCCCCCATCGAGCGGCGCATCACCCGCCGCACGACCATGCTGGTCGACGGCGAACGGGCGACCTGGCTGGCTCATGACAACCCCACCTGGGCGGGCACACCTCCAAACGCTTTTACCGCCTACCGGCCCGTCTTCGACCGCTGGCTTGCGGGCGAAGCAGTCGCGGCCGGCGCGACACTGCTCTCCTCCACCACCGCCACCCGTGTGGTCCGGGACGGCAACGGCGCCGTTGCGGGGGTGGCGACGGACCGCGAAGGACCACTGCTACGCTGCAGGATCGCGATCGCGGCCGACGGAGCCAACTCGTTCCTGGCCAAGCAGGCGGGACTGCTTCGCGAAGCGGGCGCCGAGAGCTATACGCTCGGTGTCAAGCGGGTGCTGCACCTCGGGTCCGAGGAGATCGACCGCCGCTTCGCAATCGCTTCACCAGGGGACGGGGTGGATATCGAGATCCTCGGATGCACCGGGGAGGTCCCGGGCGGCGGCTTCCTCTACACCAATGCCGACACCGTCTCTTTCGGGCTCGTCCTCTCACTCGCGGGCCTGGCCGAGGCCAAGGTACGACCCGAGGAGCTCCTCGACCGGCTCCAACTACACCCCAGCATCGAACCCCTCCTGCGAGGAGCCGAGCCCGTCGAATACGGAGCCCATCTAATCCCCGAGGCAGGCCTTGCACGCTGGCCGCGCCTAGGAGAGGCGGGACTACTGGTGGCCGGGGATGCGGCATTCATGTGCCTGGCGGCGGGACTCTGGCTCGAAGGAGTCAACTACGCGATCGCCGGCGGAGCCGAGGCCGGAAGAGCGGCTCTGGCCGAGATCCGCTCCAACGGGTCGGCAAACGCCGCCGAGCTTTACACCCGGGCCATAGCCAACTCCTTCGTCGGGCGAAATCATCGCCGCTTTCGCCTGGCTCCCGAACTGGTCATGTCCAAAGCATTCCAATCGGGCCTTCCCCGCTTTGCCAACGACTTCGCATCCGAGCTCTTCGGCGTACGGGACCCGCAGCCCAAGCCGGGCATGGCGCGAGCCGCGTACTCCGCCGCACGCGGCTCAGGCGTGGGGCCCCGGGCCGCCGCGGCCGCCGCCATCCGCGCCCTCAGGGCCTTTGGCTAGATTCGATGCCTGAGATGCCCGAAACGACCAACGGCACGCTTCGTTACCTAGAGCCAAGCGCAGCCCCGCAAAACAGTCCCGGAATCAGCATCGACGAGGAGCTCTCGCGGGTCGATTTCAGGATCTCGCGGCATCCGCACATCACCCTCGATGCGCGTGTGTGCGGAGGCTGCACCGCCCGGCCCTGCCTGACCGCCTGCCCGGCACGGCTCTTTGTCGAGACGGCGGCCGGTGACGTCGCCTTCAATTACGAGAACTGCTTCGAATGCGGCACCTGCTACATGGTCTGCGGCCATGAAGGAGCCTTGAGCTGGAGCTACCCGCCCGGAGGTTACGGTGTGCGATTTCACCGGAGCTGAGCCTGTCATGCCCCGCCTAAGGCGATGGACGTGACCGACATCTTGGTCCTGGTCGTTGGGGAAAGCGGCTGCGGCGGCGTTCTTGCCAAATCGGAGCTGGCCGCGTTGGCATGCGCCGGATCGGCGGCAGCGCCGGAGCACTTCGCGGTCGCGAGCGCAGGTGAGGACGAGACCCTCTTGCGCGAAGCCGCCGCATTCGGGGCGGGCAGGGCACTAATGCTTGAGCCGGCCCGAGACGAACCAACCCTGCACGCCGCGGCAGCCCTGGCCGAGGTGATCCGGGCCGAGGGATTCGGGTTGGTGCTGTTGGGTGACGGTGACGGCGGCTCCGGCCGCCTCCTTGGGTCCGCGATCGCGGGCGAGCTCGGATGGGAAGTGCTGGTTGGAGTGGATTCGGTGCGCACAGAGAACGGCGCACTGACAATCGAGCGCATCACCACCGGCTGGCGAGAGGTTGTCACCACCGGGCCCCCGCTGGTGGCCACGCTGCGCTCAGCGGGACCGGAGATGCGCGCGACCATCGAGGGCGTGCTGGCGGCCGCGTCAATGCATATCGAACGCGTCCCGCTGCGCCCGGGAGCCATCGCTTGGGAGTCTCCGCCGTTCCGTTTCGAAGCTGCGGCCATCGCGCGGGCCGCCGAGCCTCCCGCAGGCGAAAGCCCCATGGAGCGCCTCGCCTCCATGAGCGGGCACACCCGGGCGTCCGTCGCGGAGCCCGAGCCCCTCGAACCGCGCGACGCAGCCATCGCCATCATCTCAGCCGTGCGAAAGGCGCTCGGGCGATGACAGAGACGCTGGGCGCCATCACCTGGCCGGAGGCGGCCAGGCTGGCCGGATCGCGCACTCTGGTTGTCCCGATCGGCTCGACCGAACAGCACGGCCCGCACCTTCCGCTCGGCACCGACACAATGGTTGTGGAAGCCCTCTGCCGAGCGCTGGCCGAGTCGAACCCCGCCAAGGTCATGCTCTCCCCAACTATCCACATAGGAGCCAGCGATGAGCACCGGGGCTTCGCAGGCACACTTTCGGTGGGCACCGAGGCGCTTGCCGCCTCCTTGCAAGCCCTGGCGGCTTCCGCGAGCCGCTTTGACGGGATCCTGTTCGCAACGACACATGGGGGCAACCTGCCCGCCATGAAGCTTGCCAGGGCCGTGCTGGGCGACCAAGGCGCCCGATGCCTATGGTGGTGGCCCGGGGCAGTCCCGCCCGCATTGGCGCGCGAGGGGGACCTGCATGCCGGCTGGATGGAGACCTCGATCATGCTGCATTTGGCACCCCGGCTCGTGCGCCGCGATCTGGCCTCCCGTGGCGCAATGGGGAGCGGGGATAAGCTCATGGCCGTGCTGAGGAGCCAGGGGGTGGCAGCGGTCTCGGCCAATGGCGTGATCGGGGACCCGGCCACAGCGAGCGCCGAGACGGGCCGATTGCTCTTCGAGGCAATGCTCACAGATCTGGAGGCCACTTTGACAACCGGGAGTGGAGGCGGCAGTGGAGGCGGGAATGCCGGCTGAGGGTAAGAAGGTTGCCATCGTAGGCGCCGCCCGAGGGATTGGCCGGGAGGCCGCACTTCGCCTGGCCGGCTCCGGCCATCAAGTCGTCGCTATCGATTTGGGAGATCCCTGCCCCGACCTGGGCTATGAGCTCGGCAACATCGGACAGGCCGGCCTGGGCGAGAGCATCGTCCGCATCGCGGGCGACTTCCGCGACCCGGACCAGGCTTTCCGGGCCGCGCAGGATGCCCAGAGCCGATTGAGCGGCGTGGATCAGCTCGTGGTCACCGCAGGAGGAATCGTCGGGGGCAAGCCGCTCTCCGAAACTCCGGCCCATGAGCTGCGCCTGGCCTTGGACTTCAACCTCGTCGTCCTGCACAACGCGGTGCGGGCCTTCCTGCCCGTGATCCGCCGCAGCCCGGATTCCGGCTCCCGGCGCCTGGTGGCGGTGGTTTCGGTGGCAGGCTCCAAGGGGCTATGGGGACTGGGCGCCTACTCGGCGGCCAAGCACGCAATGGTGGGATACCTGCGAACGCTCGCCCTCGAGTTGGCCGAGGAGCGCATCGGAGTCAACTGGGTCTCACCCGGCTCCACCCGCACCGCCATGTTGGACAGGACAGCCGCGCTTTACGGATTGCCGTCGGTGGAAGAGTTCGAGCGCCGCCAACCCATGGGGCGGCTGATCGAGCCGGGAGAGGTCGCCGCCGCAATCGAATTCCTGCTCTCGGAGCAGGCCGCCGGAATCACTGGAGTGGACATGCGGGTCGACGCGGGCATGGGCCTCCAGTAGATGGATCGGGAGGGACCACCCATCCGCTTGGCCTCAGCCGGAGCGGATAACGGCCCCTTCGCCGGCTTCGCCGCGCTGCGGGGGGCGGCCTCCGAGATCGCCCAAGACGCGGAGCTGGTGCGCATAGACGACCGAGCCTTGGAACTCTACGCCGCCGGCCTGGCCGAGGAGGAGCGCGATTCCCAGGAAGCTCTGCTGGAGCCGGGCATCTGGTTCACCCGCACACCGAACGGCGCCACTGCATTCGCCCTGGTGGCCGACTGCATCAACTTCGGCTCGGGCTATTTCCCAGGCCTGAGGAAGGACCGCTCCAATTCGGGCTACAAGACGATGGCGGCCGGCCTGGCCGCGTACTTCGAGGCGAACTGGCCTTTTCCGCCCTCCCGGCTGGAGCTTCTGGACCCGCCGGCGATGCTCGCCATACTCGGGCAGGCCGAGGACGCCTCCGCCGAGGCACGCGAGCTGGCGGAGATGATGGCGGTGGCCTTGACCGGGCTCGGCGTCCGCCTGCGCACCGAGTTCGGCGATTCCTTCGAAACCTTCTTCGCGAGGACGGCAGGTGAGCCCTCCGGCCTGGTCGAGGAGCTCTACGCGTTGGACGCCTACCGCGACGGTTATCTTTGGAAGGGAATCCGCTTCCAACCGGCGAAGAAGGCCCAGATAACGGTCTCTGACCTCTCCCTGGTCCGCAACCACTTCGCCCGGCTCGAAGGCCTCCCCGTCGCCGAAGCCGCACCGGCGGCCGGCCCCGTCCTGCTGACCGCCTTCGCCGACAACTCGGTCCCCCAGGTGCTGGAGGCCGACGGCATCCTTGGATACCGCCAGGACCTGTCCCAGCTCATCGCCTCAGGGGTCGAACTCGAGTACGGCTCCCAGGCCGAGATCGAGATTAGGGCCTGCACCATCACCGCGGTGGAGCGGCTCTCGGGCGCGCTCGGTGGGGCATTACCCCCGGCCGGGATCGATGCCCTTCTCTGGAACCGCAAGCACGATCCGGCCCGCGAGGACCACTACCGCGCACGGCCCTCGCATAAGACTCGCAGCCGCTTCTACTGAGCGGGCCCGCTAGCTTCGCGTGAAGAGGAGCTCCTTGGCCGCCATCTCCTTCGCCACCGCGACCAGGAGGGCATCGCCGTCCCAGGGAGCCACGAGCTGCAGGGAGACGGGCACGGTTGCGGTGGCGCCTCCGCCTTGCGGGCTGTCCATTCCGGTCAGCGCCTCGTCCGAAAGTGAGCGCGCGAGCGGCAGGGAAATGCCGGGGGTTCCTGCGAAGTTGAAAGGCAAGGTGTTCCGATTCAGGGAAGCACCGATGGCTCTCGCCAGTGTCGGAATGGCGACAGGCACCGTGGCCAGTGCCAGCACGTCGAAGTCCTCGAAGCGCTCCTCCAAGACGTTCTGGAAGGCATGGCGGTCCTCGAGCGCCTGCCGGTAGGAGTGGTCGGCCACCTGGGCGCCGGCCAGCAGCCGCTGCACGACGATGGGGTCAACCCGGTGCGCCTCGCGCAGGAGGTGGGAGTCGCTGCGGTAGGCCTCCGCAGTAATCACCTGATTCGCGCTCCGGTGGATCTTTGCCAAGTCGATGTCACTGAACTCGGTGACCACCGCCCCCATGTGGGAAAGCGCGAGCCGAATCACCTCGTTGAATGTCTCGGCCTGCGCATTGACCAGGAGGGCGACGCGCAACGGGGCCTCGAGGCGCACAGGCGAATACCCTGCGTCCAGAAGCTCTACCGCCTCCTCAAGGGCGGTGGCGGAGCCGGCCAGCGGGCCGATGGTATCGAGCGAGGGGGCCAGCGGGTATACCCCGACGTTGGAGATCCTCCCCCAGGTCGTCTTGAGTCCGAGCAACCCGCAAGCGGCCGCAGGTATCCGCACCGAGCCGCCGGTATCGGTGCCCAGCGCGAAGTCCGCGGCACCGATGGCCACTGCCACCGCAGATCCGGAAGAGGAGCCTCCCGGGACCAGCGCGGGGTCGACCGGGTTGACCGGCGTGCCCCACCAATGGTTGATCCCTGTGGAGCCGAATGCCAGCTCGTGCAAGTTCGCCTTGCCCACTATCCTGGCTCCGCGCTCACGGATCCGCATCAGACAACGGGCGTCCTCCTTGGCCGGCTCGGCCGTGGAAAGCACAAGGCGGCTGCCGGCGGAGGTCTTGGTGCCCTCCATGTCGATCAGGTCCTTGACCGCCACTCGAGGAGCGTCGCCCGAGGTCCGGTACTCCTCGATCGCCCAGTTGGATGCGCTTGCCATCTGACCTCCCTAGGGGCTCCCGGCTCCGGCCGGGCGCCCGCCCGCTGCATGCTAGATCAGCACACTGCGGAGCACTTCTCAAATCCGGCGCCCGCTAGCCGGACTGCAAGGTCGAAAGGCCGGTGATATTGCCCGCCGGGGCCATCGAGGAAAGCGCCTGGGCGTCCCCCTTCAGATAGCCGTTCAAGAAGTCCACCGTCACTGTTGCCACCACCGCCTCGTAGCTGCTCGTCTGGGTGTAGGCGACCCAATGGTCGGCGCCCTGTAGCCAAAGCAGATACTTGGGCGACGGCGCTTGGGCGTAGATCTGCTGCGATGCCGCCGGCGGGTTCACCGTGTCGGCGCTGCCTTGGACAACCAGCATGGGGACCGATACGCCGGCCGGGAAGTAGTTCCCCGGGTAGGTGGGAAGCTCAGCCCCGGAAAAGACCACCACGGCCTTGGGGCGCGAGTCGCGGCAGCAGGTGTTGTAGGCGGTGGCAAGCACCGTGTCGCCTCCGTCGCTGTGGCCGGTGATCGCGATTTCCGAAGGATCGATCAACTCGTACAAGGGCGAAGAGGAGGTGTTGTTGGCGGCCAGGGCCCAGCTGATGGCGGCGGAGATGTCACCCGGCTGGTGGAGTATGTCGGCCTCGTAGAGCCCACCAGCCGCAGGCGGGCTGGTCCGCGGGAAGTTCACGCCCACCACCACGTAACCGGCGCTGGTCATGGCATCGATTAGGGGCATGTAGTTCTGGTAATCCATTGCGTATCCAGGCGCGAACAAGACCAGGGGCATCCGGTAGTAACCGCGGTAAGGCACCGGGCTGGATCCCGACGTGAGGGCGGGATAGAAGGCTCCGATGCGAATGACTCGTGGGCCACAGCTCTGGCCGCTGCCGGAGGGAACGCAAAGGCTGGTGCCTGGCTCGCTGTAGGTGGTGCTGTAGCTGTCCACCTGGTAGAGCGAGATCCCCTTTGCGCTGCCAGGCACGACGTATGTGGGCGGCGGGGCGGTAGTCGTGGTGGAAGGCTGGGTCGAGGGTCCAGTGGAAGAACCGGCAGCGGGGCTTCCATGGCCGCCGGAGAACCCTTCCGCTACCACCAGGGAAATCACGGCGACCAGCACCATAAGTATCAACACCGCTCTGGCAAGGCGGTAGGGCCGGTTCCTGATCACCCTTCGCCTCGGGTGCCGGTCTGCGCTCATTGGTTCACTCGCCCAGGCTCAGCTCGGCCTCTTCCCGCTCGATGTCGGCGATCTGGCGAAGCCGCGCGACATGGCGCTCCCCCTCGAAAGCCGTGGCCAGAAAGACGGTGAGAATCGCCTCGGCGTATGCGGGGGGCACCACCCTGGCGCCGAGAGCTATGACGTTGGCGTCGTTGTGCGCCCTGGCCAGCCTGGCGGTGTACTCGTCGGGGCACAGCGCGGCTCGCGCTCCGTGAACCTTGTTGGCCGAGATCTGCTCGCCCTGGCCGCTGCCCCCGACCACCAGGCCGAAGTCGGCCTGGCCGTCACGAACCGCCCTGGCGGCGCGGGCGCAGAACCACGGGTAGTCGACCCGCTCGCTCGAATCGGTGCCAAAGTCTATGATGCGCGCTCCGCGCTCGGCCAAAAAGCCCTTCAGGTGCTCCTTGAGCTCATACCCGGCGTGGTCGGCACCGACCGCGATCGCAAGACTCTCGTACAACTTCGCCACTCCACTTTGTTTTCCCGGCCGCCGGTGCAGACAGGGCCGGCGGCGTGATCGAAATACCCTTCTACGGGCCTACAGGTAGGTGCCCGGCACGTGCGGCTCGTCCTGGGGGGCGGGTAGTCCGCGGTGGCGCATTTCATCCAGCTGCGAGCGGGCCTGCATCTGCTGGGCGAACAGCGTCGCCTGGATGCCATGGAAGAGCCCCTCGAGCCAACCGACCAGCTGCGCCTGGGCGAGGCGGAGTTCCGCGTCGCTTGGAAGTTCGTTCTCCACGAAGGTAAGCGAGAGGCGATCGAGCTCGGCGGAGAGGTCGGGAGACAGACCGCTCTTCAGCTCGGTGACCGAGGTCTCGTAGATCTCCTTCATCCGCGCTCGAGACGACTCGTCCAGCGAGGTCTGGCGCACCTCGTCAAGCAGCGTCTTGATCATTGTTCCGATTCGCAGCACCTTGGACGGTGCGGATACGGTCTCGGTCTCGGCCTCCTCCTCGCCCGGGGCAGCTTCGCCCACGGAATCAGGCACTAGGAGGACCTTCTCGTTCGGTTCAGTCTCATTTTGCGACATGGATAATTACATTAGCCTCCGGCCGGCGTTTCCCCGGGGCGGTGAGGCCAAGGTCATACCGCCAGGTGCCCTACCAAGGGGACATCGAGTTCGGCGGAGGTGAGCGCGCCATGGCGCGACACCAGATTGAAAGGGCCACTGTCGGCCGGGTCCAAGAAGGCAACCGGCGCTGTGGCGATCAGGGCCAGGTCGCCTAGACGCTGATGGGCCCGGCCCTCGTTGTGATCGGGACCGAAGAGACCCGTGTCGAGGACCTCTTCGCGGCTCATGACCACGGCCGTCTGAGAGTAGACCTCCTTGGCGATCTTCTCCGCAGTAGGCAGTTCCCCGCGGCGCAGGTGGAGCCAACGGAAGCGGCCCTCACCACTTTTCAGGACGGTCAGAGCCTCCAACCGAGGATCGAGGGATACAGGCGGGTCGGGCACCACCACCTGGCCATGGTCTGCTGTCACAACCAGGGCCGCTCCGCGGGGAAGAACGGCAATGAGTTCGTTGAGCAGGAAGTCGAGGAAGCGCAGCTCACGCAAGTAGGGGTCCGCAAAGCCGTACTCGTGGGCCACGGTGTCCAGGCCCTCGTAGTAGGTGTAGACGAAGGGCCGCCCGGCCTGGAGTAGCGAAGCCACCTTTGAGACCATCGTGGATAGCGTGCGGAACTCATGCAGGCGGGTGTCGCCGAGGTAGGCACGAGTGAAGCCGGTATTCGTGTACTGCGCCTTGGAAACGGCCGGCACGTCGAGTCCCATAAAGGGCTTCGCCAAGCAGATCGATCCCGGAGACGAGGGCCGGCGGGCGAAATCGGGGTAGGCCCAGCGCAAGGTGTTGAACACCTGGTCGTGGCCGAGCCTCATGCGGTAGCCGACGATTCCATGATCCAGCGGGGACAGGCCCGAGGTTATCGAGGTCAGGGCGGTGGCCGTGGTGGTGGGAGCCACTGAGCAGATGGTGGTACCCGGGAGGGATGCCAGCAGTGGTGCCTCGTTGGAGAACGCGGCCAGCTGCTCGGTGCCCAGACCGTCGACCACCAGCAATACGACCTGGTTTGCCTCCGTGATGGCCTTGGGCACCCAGGAGTCCGAGGAAGTGTCGAAGGTGAGCTTCAGATCGCGGATCAGCTCGCGCACCCGCGACTCGGACGGCCATCCGTCGCCATTGCGGTTGCGGGCCAGCGAGAGCGCCACCGATGGCACCACGTTGGCAATGCACGCCCCCGAATAGTCGGGGATCCGAAAACCTGCTTCTGAAACCATTCAGCCTCTCACCGCCTCCTGGCAGACTACCACCCCACACCGCCGCCCAAGGAAAGAGCGGATCCGCCGCCTCCTGCCTTCGCCGCCTCTCCCCGGCGGGCGCTACGATGGAAGCCGTGAAGGTCTCGACTCGCGGTGACTATGCGTCAAGAGCTCTGCTCTCCTTGGCCCTTCACATTGACGAGCCCGGGCCCACCTCCGTGCAAGAGGTGGCCAAGCGCACCGGACTCCCCCAGCCCTACCTCGAGCAGATCCTTCTCGCCCTGAAGGGTGCCGGCCTGGTCAAGTCCAAGCGCGGGGTCGGGGGCGGCTACGTCCTGGCCCGCGACCCGTCCCAGATCACGCTGGCACAGATTGTCAGCGCCGTGGACGGCCCCATCGTTGCAGGGGACTTCGGCCAACCGCACGAAAACGGTGCCTGCGAGCACGAGGGCCAATGCGTACTGCTGACCGTGTGGGAGGATGTCGGCGCGCACATGCGTAAGCACCTCGACTCCTTCACGCTTGCGGACATGGTGCGCCGCGCGCGAGGCGGAGCATTGGAGGCGGTTGGCGCAGCCGAGCTGGATCACACCTGACAAATTCCTGGCCAGGGCGTTAGAATCGGCCTCGGCCGGGACGCCCACCGTCGGCGACCCGAAGCGGACGGAGCGCGGCGAGATGACAGACGAATCTGAAGAGCCCACAGGCTCGTCATATCCCTACAAGTGGGAGACGGACACCATCCTCTCCGACGGCCGAACGGTGGCGATCCGGCCCATAAGGCCCTCGGACGCCGACCGCATCGAGGCTTTCCACGGCCGCCTGTCCCCCGAATCGATCTACTTCCGATTCTTCACCCCAATGCCCAAGCTTTCCGAGGCCATGCTGTCGCGCTTCGTCAACGTGGACTACGTGGACCGCATGGCGCTGATCGCCCTGCTAGGTGACATAATCGTCGCTGTCGCCCGCTACGACCGCCTGCCCGGTAGCGGCACGGCCGAGGTCGCCTTCCTCGTCGACGATGCCCACCAGGGACGGGGGCTTGCCACGCTCATGCTGGAGTTTCTAGTGGAGGCTGCGCGGGAAGCCGGAATACATCGCTTCATCGCCGACACACTTCCCGAAAACGCGCGCATGCTGAGGGTCTTCCGGGACGCGGGCTTCGCAGACACCCGCGCTTTCGAGGACGGGGTGATCAGGGTCGCCTTCGACATCGAGCCCACGACGCAGTCCGTCAAGCGGATGCAGGACCGGGAGCGTCTGGCCGTCGCCCGCAGTGTTCGCCGCATCGTGGCGCCCAGGACAGTCGCCGTGGTCGGGGCCTCGCGGGACAAGGCCTCAGTGGGAAATGTCGTCTTCCGCAACATTTTGGAGAGCAGTTTCGAGGGGCCGGCGTACCCGGTCAACCGTGCCGCCTCGCACGTCTCCTCGGTCCGCGCCTACCCTTCACTGGCCGCCATCCCCGACGAGATCGACCTCGTCGTGGCGGCAATACCGGCCGCGGAGATCGCAGCCCTGGTGCAGGAGGCCGCCGAGAAGCAGATCGGGGGAATGGTCATCATCTCCTCGGGCTTCTCGGACACCAGCGACCAGGGGGCCCAGGCGGAGCGCGAGCTGGTGCGCCTGGCGCGCAAGAACGGGATGCGCATCGTGGGTCCGGCCTCGATGGGCGTCGCCAACACCAGCCCACTGGTCTCTCTCAACGCCACCCTGGCGCCTTACGGCCTGTTACCAGGACGCGCAGCCCTGATCTCGCATTCGGGATCGCTCGGTCTCGCCATCGTGGAGGAGGCAAGAAGGCGAGGGCTCGGTCTCTCCTGCTTCGTCTCCTCCGGCAACCGTGCCGACATCTCCTCCAACGACATGCTGCATTATTGGGAACTCGACGACAACACCGACGTGATCCTGCTCTATTTGGAGTCCTTCGGCAATCCCCGAACCTTCGCCCGCGTCGCCCGCAGGGTGGCCAGGTCCAAACCCATCGTGGCGGTCAAGGCGCGGCGCTACACCGACGTGGCGGCCTCGGTCCGCACGGCCCTGCCGGAGGAGGTCAACCGCCTGGGCACCGCGGTCTCCCCCACCGGCGAGACTGTTAAGCCGATCCCGGTCGACGAGGCGGTTGACGCGCTGATGAAGTACACCGGCGTCATCCGCATCGATTCGATAGAGCAGCTTTTCGAGCTAGGGCACGGCCTGGTCTCCCAGCCGCTGCCACGCGGGCGCCGCGTGGCGATCCTTTCCAACCGGGGCGGTCCCGCACCCCTTGCCCAGGACGCCTGCGAGGCGGCGGGATTGAAGGTGGCTCAGCTCTCCGAAGCCACCAGGACGGCTCTGGAGGAGCTGGTCCCCCAGGCCCGGTACGCCAACCCGTTCGAGCTGCCCACCGTAATCGAGCCGGAAGCCTACGGAAAGGCCTTGGAGATCCTGCTCAACGACCCCGGCGTGGACGCGGCGCTGGTCCTTTACATCCCCACCGTCACCGGCAGGGTGACGCCTGTCCACACAAGCTCCGACACCATGACCGCCGAGGCGGACCAGCGCAGCAGTGCTGCGGTCATGGTCGCCCGCGGCGTCGCCCAGCAGGTGGCCCAGGTGTCCCAGCAGGAGGGCGCGGCGTTTCCCAAGCCCGTGCTTGCGAACTTCCTCGCCCTTCCAGGAGTTCCCGTGGAGCTGCGCCGATACAAGCGTGAGGTGCCCAGCTTCGACTTCCCCGACATGGCCGCGATCGTTCTTGCACGCATGGCTGACTACTACGCCTGGAGGTCGGGCGAGGATGGCGAGCCTCCCGAGTTCGAGGGCGTGGACGTGAAGCGGGCGGCCGTCGTCATCGCCAAAGCCCTCGAACGGGTCATCGGAGGCGAAGCGGGCTCCGAACACGAAGGAACGCATTCGGTATGGCTGGTAGGCGACGAGGCGGCCGAGCTGCTCGGCTGCTACGCAATCGCAACCAAGGAACACGTTGAGGTGGCCGGGTACCTCAGCTTCGAGCTTTCCGTCCCCATTGACCTCTCTGTCTCGCACGACCTGATCTTCGGACCATTCATCAGCATGGGAATCGCCAGCGAGCTCTCCGAGCTGCTCGGTGCGAGGGCTCTGGCCACGCTTCCCCTCTTCACCTCAGACATTCCCGCGTTTATCGACTCGATCCCCGCGGTCTCGCTCATCAACGGCGCGGCGGGCCGCAAGGCCCATGACATGGCCTCGCTGGCCGACCTGATCGGCCGCGTGGGCGCCATGATCGACGACCACTTCGCCATCGCCAACATCGAGGCACGAGTGGTCTCGACTCCGAGCGGCTGCTACGTCTCCTCGGTGGAGGTGCGTCTGGTGGACTGGTCGCCGCTTCCCATGGCCACCACCCGGTCGCTCACTTGAGCCCAGGAGTGAAACGCCGGGGGGCTCGGCGTCGGTAACCAATGTCGGCAACCGGCTGCTGAATGTGGCCTGGGACGGTTGGGTCGTCGCCCCGCCCCGGTTGCCCGATGGAGAACGGTGCCGCGGGCAGGGCCCGCATGAGTGCAGGATTGTGGAGTGGATGGGCGACGACCGAACCGCGCTCAGCATGGTGCTGAGGCTGGCAGACCAAAGACAAGTGCATTCTCTTGGGGAGCTGCTGGCAGGGCTGGCCAAACTCCCTCTTGGGAGCCGTGAGAGCCTGGCGCGCAGCGTTGCCGCCTACTCTTTCCCGGAGCTGATCGGCCGCCTGGCGGCCGATCCGGCGCGCCAGGTGCGCGAGGCGATGGCTGCAAACCCCAAGGTGGCCGAGCATCCCGCGGTCGCACTGGCAGCGGTCCGCTCCGCTTTCGATGCGGGCGACCGCGAGCTTCTCGCGCGCTGGGCAAACTTGAGCCGCGTCGTGGAACTTCCCGAGGTCATGGCCGTGATCCTCAAGAGCCCGGAGGCGGCCGGCCATTTGGCTCGCAAAGTGGCCTTTGCCCGAGGCGCGCCGGACCTTTTCGCCAAGACCTTCTTCGCGAGCCTCGAGTCGGGCCGCCTGAGCGCCGCTCGCGCCTGCCTCTCGAACCCGAAGGTGCCCGAGTTCCCCGAGATCGTGGCGGCGGCGGCACAGCAGGAGGGTCTGGCGATACACCTGCTCGCCAATCCACACCTGCGCGAATACCCATCGGTCGTCGCCGAGCTGGCCAAGCTCCCTGCCTTCAGACGCGAGCTGGCAGCCACGCCCTGGATCCATTCCATGGGGCGCGCGGTGGATGCAATCCTCACCTCCGCCGACAGTGAGGCGATCGCCAGTCTCCTCTCGGACTCCGCCGACTCGGCAACAGTCGGGCGCATCGCCGAATTCGCCACCAGCGAGTCTGGGCGGCAGAGCCTGGCGGAGCGGGTGCTCACGTACATAGGCTCGAGTACCGAAAGGCTCCGCTACTGCCTGGAAGGGAGCTTCGACGACGACGCCTGCTCCGCCATCGAGGCTGCCGCCTGCTCCTGGGTGAGAACCAGGGCGGAAATCACCCGTGGCGCTGAGCCCTCGAGGTGGATCCTGGCGGTCGCGCCTTTTCTGCAGAGCCCGATCCCGCCCGAGTTCGTCGATCAGGTCGTCGGCGCTTGCGCGGGCATAACCTACAGATTCCAGCCGGAACCGGGAATCTCCGCGCAGAACCTGCACATCGTGGTCCGGCTGAAGGGTGACGCGCTCTTCCGCAGGGCCGTCTTCGCCTGCTGCCTCGGTTCCGAGTGTGAGGCACACGTCCTGGCCTCGGCGGCCATTTCGCTGTCACGCCTGGTGGAGACGAACAACCGTGAGCTGCTCGAGAGGCTCCGCAGCGCTCGGCCCGACTTCAGCGAAAGCCCCTTCGGCGCCATCGTCATGTCCGCCATCCGCCTGGGCGGACCGGTGCCGGCCTAGAGCGCCGGGGCCGGTCGAGCGCTAAGCCCGGTGGTTGATGGCCACGTACTTGAGGGCAAGATATTCCTCGATACCCTCGAAGCCGCCTTCGCGTCCGAAGCCCGAGTGCTTCACGCCACCGAACGGGGCGGCCGCGTTGGAGACCAGCCCCTGGTTTAGCCCGACCATGCCCGTCTCAAGCTTCTCAACCACCCGGAGCGAGCGCGACAAGCTCTGAGAGAAAACATACGCCACCAGCCCGTAGTCGGTGGAGTTTGCAAGGCGGATCGCCTCCTCCTCGGTTTCGAAGGTCACGATCGAGGCCACTGGTCCGAAGATCTCCTCGGCGGAGATGCGTGCATCCCTGTTGACGCCGGTAAGCACGGTGGGGGCGAAGAAGTGCCCGGAACCCTCCATCTCGTCGCCGCCGGTGACGATCTTGGCACCGCGAGCGACCGCGTCCTTTACCAGGCCCTGCACCTTGGCAACCGCAGCCGCGTCGATCAGCGGTCCGACCTCGATGCCCTCCTCGGTCCCCCGGCCTACCCGCATTCCTCCCATGCGCGCAGCCAGCTTGTCGGCAAAGGCGTCTGCAACCTTGGAGGAGACGAGGAAGCGGTTGGCGGAGGTGCAAGCCTCGCCCATATTGCGCATCTTGGCCACCATGGCACTATCGACAGCCAGATCCAGGTCGGCATCGTCGAAGACGATGAAGGGAGCGTTCCCTCCCAGCTCCATCGACACCCTGAGCAAGTTGCCGGCGCTCTTGGCCACCAGCATCTTGCCCACCTCGGTTGAGCCGGTGAAAGAAAGCTTGCGTAGCC
>JAJYPE010000014.1 GCA_021795585.1 Actinomycetes bacterium
CGGCGGGTCGGCCCCACCTGGTAAACATCGGCGCGTCGTCCACTCGCCTGAAGCCGCCTGCTCAGTCCCAGTCAGCCACTAGGGAGGCGATGGCATCGAGCGAGAGCTCGGTTCCATACGGGTAGCGGTGATGTGTGGAGAGAATCTCCACGCGCTTGGCTCGCCGCATTGCGGCGGCCGCCTCGTCGGGCAGGTTGAAACGGATGTAATGTACCGATGCCGTCACATCCGGCCTGGTGAGCTGCTCCTCGTGCGACTCCTCGACCTGGCAGGGAACGACGATGTCACCATCGGGCGAGTCGATCACCACCTCGAGGGACGTTTCGATGCCGACGAGCTTGGGGAGCCACTCCATCAGCTGCTCCTTCGAGGTCAGCTCCAAGAAGAGAGTGGCGCAAAGTTGCCCTGGACCAGGGATGAGCGGGTTGTAAACAGCAAGCTCCTCCTCGATCTGGGCGTCCTTCGTCATCTTCTCGGCCCGGGCCATCTCCTGGATCTGGAAGAGAATGGTTTCGCGATTCTCGAAGGTCAGCGAGATGATCGGCCCGAGGTCGACTCGCCGGATGGCCTTCAGGGCGATGATCCGCCGGCGAAAGGCGTCCCTCTCGCGCTCGTATTCGCGCAAATCCGCGATGTCATGCAAAGTCAACTTGGCTGGCATGATGTTCCCTTTCCCACCCTGGTCAGGAGGTTTCGAGTCCGTAAGCGCGCGCCATGGTAACCATCGGGTGATCCACGGGGCGCGAGGTCTCCTCTGTTATGGCGGTATTTGCAAGGTGGCAATCGCCGGCAAGGCGCGCATCGGGGCTCTTGCCGAGCGCTTTGGCCAGGCCGCCCGCCACCGTCTTGGCGAGCTGGTAGTTCTTGGCGCGGTATCCCCAGGTCCCGTCGATGCCCGAGCATTTGGCCACCACCGACACCTTGGCCCCTGTCAGCTTCATCAGATCGCGGCTCTTCAAACCAACGTTCTGAGCCTGCAAGTGACAGGGGGCGTGGTAGACGATCTCGGACGGGACCTCGCCTGAGAAGTCGGTGGAAAAGGCCGCCTTGTCCGCTCGGTACAGGTTGAACAGGTACTCCGACGTGTCGAAGGTTGCGGCGGCGACCTCTTCGGCCGCCTGCGTGCCCAGATAAAGCGGGTAGTCCCTCTTGATCACATAGGCGCAGGTCGGCTGGGGCACAACCACCTGCCTCCCCGCTCTCACCTCTGCGGCCAAAACCTTGACGTTGTGCGCCGCGGCCTCCTTGAACTTGTCGACCTCACCGGCGTGCAGCCAAGGGGCGCCGCAGCACTTCGCGCCGCTCGGCAAAGAGCAGGAAACGCCGTTGTGCTCATAAACGGCAACCGTGGCCTTGCCGATCTCGGGGGCCATGTACTCGACGTTGCAAGTCGGGAAGAGGGCGACCGATGCGCGCCGGTTTCTAACGAATGGCCGCTCCCGGCGCTTGAACCAGGTCGAGAAGCGCATCCGCGCATACGGGGGCAGCACGCGCTGGGATGCAATTCCCAGCGTTGCCTCCATTCCCTTGCGCGAGGCTTTGTTGGCGACGTCGATCATCTTGTTGGCGACCGGCGAGAGGACAACCGAGGCCGCCCCGATCAGGTCGGTGCGTCCCATGACTTCATCTGAAAGGCGCTCCGGGAGGCTGGCTCCGCCTTCCCTCTTGCGGATGGTTTTGGCCCGCAGCATTAGACGCGGAAAGTCGAGTTGCCACTCGTGAGGCGGGACGTAGGGGCACTTCACATAGCACAGCTTGCATTGGTAGCACTCGTCCACGACCTGGTCCTGCTCGGTGCGGGTCAGCGCCTCGACGTTGCCATCGTGGGAATCGATGTGGTCAAAGAGCGTCGGGAAGGACGGGCAGAGCTGCAGGCACAGCCGGCAGCCGTGGCAAAGGTCGTAGACCCGGGTGAGCTCCTGCCGAAAGTCGAACTCGTCGAAGTACTTGGCATCGGCCGGATTGTAGGTGACCGTCATCTCATCTCCCGGGAAGTGGAAGGCCGGGAGGACTGCCGCCCCACCCGGCCCTGCGTTTGTCTCCGCGCATCGTGCGCGGCCGGCCCTTCAGGTCAGGCGATCGACTCCAGACCCTGGGTGAAGCGCCCGGCATGGCTCTTTTCGGCACGCGCAAGGGTTTCGAACCACTGTGAGATCTCGTCAAAGCCCTCGTCGCGAGCGGTGCGGGCAAAGCCGGGGTACATCTCGGTGTACTCATAGGTCTCGCCCTCGATGGCGGACTTGAGGTTGTCCTCGGTTGAGCCCACCGCTGCTCCGGTAACGGGATCACCCACGCCATCGGCGAGAAAGTCGAAATGCCCGAACGCGTGACCGGTCTCGCCCTCGGCGACCGAGCGGAAGAGCGCGGCTGTGTCAGGGTATCCTTCCACGTCCGCCTTCTGGGCGAAATACAGGTAGCGCCGGTTGGCCTGGGATTCGCCCGCGAAGGCCTCCTTCAGGTTCTCTGCGGTCTTGGTACCCTTCAAATCAGGCATCTTTGCCTCCTCTTGAGCGCGCGTGATGATTGCCTTGCCGCTGATCGCTTCGAGATTCCGCCGGACCTTTTCCGGCGAGGTCTTCCTGGCATCTTGCACACGTTCCGCGCACGGTCAGCTCGACAGACTCTACCGCGAAGTGGGCCCGGTACGAAAGAAGTTCCTGGAAGTCGGGAAGCACTATGTCCACATCCTCGATCCTCCTGCAACGCGTGCAGAGCAGATGATGATGCGGATGGTCGTTCGGGTCGAAGCGGGTGGCGCCCATCCCAAGGTCAAGCGCCTGCAGCTCCCCCATCTCGACCAGCTCGGCCAAGGTCTGATAGACGGTCTTCAAGGACACGGTCGGCATCTCAGCGCTCAACCGCGCGAAGACGGCCTCCGCGCTGGGATGGCCGGCGTTGCCGTGCAGGATGTGGAAGATCCTCTCCCGCTGCGGCGTCACCTTCTTCCCGTTTTCCCTGAAAAGTTCGACCAACTCGGCCGGAGCCCTCATGTTCCCGGTATCCCGTTACTAATCAACAACAGTTCACTACAACTAATCATTGTAGGAACATTCCCCATCTTATGCGCGCGGATGCATTATCGACCCCGCAAACCTCGCTAGCTGCCCATTGTTCTTCCATTAGGGTTGTCTTGGCGCGTCTGGAAGGAGAATGCGTGGCCCAACTCCCCGAGTCCCGAGCAGCAGATCTCGAGCGCCTGCGCAACGAGGAGTTCGACGTAGTGGTGATCGGCGGCGGCATCACGGGCGCCGGCGCCTTGCTGGAGGCCGTGACACGCGGATACCGCGCAGCCCTTGTCGAAGCCGGGGACTTCGCCTCCCGCACCTCCAGCGCCTCCTCCAAGCTCATCCACGGCGGACTCCGCTACCTGGCTCAGCGAGAGATACGCCTGGTCTATGAGAACTTGGCTGAAAGGTCTATCCTCATGCGCGCCGCACCAAGCCTGGTCTCGCCCCTCGACTTCGTGATACCTCTGCCACGGCGCAACGGAGCCCTTGACTTCTCTTACGCCGCCACATATTCGATGGTCCTTTGGGGCTACGACCTCACGGGCGGCTTCCGTATTCACCGCCGGCATCGCCGCATCGGCTCCGCGGACGCCAAATCGATGCTTCCCACCTTGGATGCCTCCAAAGTGGCCTCGGCTTTTGTTTACCCAGACGCCTGGTGTGACGACGTCCGGCTGGTCCTGGCGGTGATCGCCGCGGCCCGGCGCGCCGGCGGAGTAGCGGTCAACTACCTGCCCGCCGCCGAACTCCACAACGATGGCCGCGGCGCCGTCCGAGCGGTGGCCGTGAAGGGTGCCTACCCCGGTGACGACGCCGCCACCGCTCAAGGATTCGAGATACGAACGCGGGCGATCATCAACGCCACCGGAACCGCCGCAGCCACCTTCCTGGACGGCGCCTCACTCGCAATACGTCCCGCCAAGGGTGTGCACATAGCCTTTCCTCAGACCGCACTGCCGGCCAAGACTGCTGCCGTGCTGCCGGTACCGGGCGATAGCCGCACCATCTTCGTACTGCCCTGGAACGACTACACCTACGTCGGGACCACGGATACCGACCTGGGCGACGAGCAGGTGGCCACCACCGAGGCGGACATCTCATACCTCCTCGAGGCCGCGAGTGCCAGCCTGGTCGAGCCCTTGCGGCGCGAGCAGGTCTCCGGAGCCTGGGTGGGTGTCCGGCCGCTGGTGGCGGACATCGATCCGTCGAAGCCGGTCCCTGAGCGAACCAAGGACCTCTCGCGCAGACATCGGGTGATAACAAGCGACCAGGGGGTCATCTCGGTGATCGGAGGGAAGCTCACCACCTTCAGGAAGATGGGAAAGGACGCCATCGACGCGCTAGACAAGCTCGCCGGCCGGAAGACGGCCAGCGTAAGCGCGCGCCTGAAACTGGACGTAAACCCGGGCGCGCGGCCGGCAAACCGGCAGGAAGCCGCCCTGTTTCTTCGCTATGGCTCCGCCGCCGCTTCCGCCCGCGAGTTCCTGGAGATGGCGGGACCAGAGAACGTCTCGGGCAACTGGCGCATCTCAGCTGGAGAGATCGACTACCTGGTGGCCCGCGAGGACGCACTCACGGTCAGCGACGTCCTCCTGCGCCGGCTGCGGGTGGGAATTCTCGATGCCGCGGCGGCGGTTGATCTGGCTCCGCTCGTCGCCACACGTCTGTCCGAGCGCCTCGGCATGTCCGGGGCCGAATCGGAAGAATCCATTACCCGGTTTCGGGCCGATTTGGAACGTGAGCTTCCGGGCTCCTCCTCCCTGCGGGCCGGGCACTAGCATTTTCCCGTCGGCGAAAGGGTGGCAATGCCGGAGCGCTTGGTTCTCTCCATTGACGTAGGGTCCTCCAGCATCCGCGGTTCGTTGGTGGACGAGCACCTCTCGATCGTGTCGGTTTGGAGCGTGCCCCTCCGTGTCAACACTCCGGTCCCCAATTTTGTCGACTACGACCCTTCTGCCATCACCACCGCCGTCGAACAAGTTTGCGACGCCGCGCTGGCCACAGCCCGGCCCGCGGCAATCTCCATCACCAACCAGCGCGCTACGACCGCCATGTGGCGATCCGACGGTGAGCCAGTAGGCCCTGTACTCTCCTGGATGGACCTGCGCACCGCGCCGATGTGCCTGGCGCTCGCTGAAAAGGGCATCTCCATCGCCCCCAACCAAAGCGCCACCAAGGCTGCCTTCCTGGCCACCCTGGTGCCTGAGGAGGAGCGACACGACCTGCGCTTCGGCACCTTGGACACCTTCATCCTGTGGCACCTCACCGGTGGCCAGGTGCACGCCACGGATCACACCAACGCAGCCATGACCGGCTTCATCCAGGATGTGAACCTCACCTGGGACGGGCGTGTCCTTGCCGAGCTGGGTCTTCCCGAGACCATCCTGCCGGAAATACGCAGGAGCGCCGGAGATTTCGGCCACGCCCTGGGGGGAATCCCCGTGCTGGGCATGGCCGGTGACCAGCAGGCCTCCCTGCTCGGACTCGGCTGCCTCGCAGAGGGGCAAGCCAAGATCACCTTCGGGACCGGAACCATGCTCGACCAGGTTTCCGGAGCACAGCCCCCGCCCAACACCAAGCGCCAACCGCATGGAACCTTCCCCATTGTCGCCTACAGCCAGGACGCCTCGGTGGTCTGGGGAAGTGAGGCGATCGCCCTCGCCACAGGGTCGATGATGAATTGGCTGATGTCCACGGGCATACTTCGCTCCCTCGAAGACGCCAACCGTGCCGATGCGGACTTCCGCTCCAGAAGCGAACTCCGTGTGGTTCCGGCCAACGTGGGCCTCGGCACGCCCGAGTGGGACTTCGGGGCGCGTTCGGTCATCACGGGTCTCGATCTGGCCACGACCTCCGCCGACATCGTGGCGGCCACACTGGACGCTATCGCCCAGATCGCTGCCGACCTGGTCGAAGCCACCGCTTCGGACAGCGGCCGCGAGATCGGCCGCTTGCGGGTCGACGGGGCGATGTGCCGGAACGACGCCTTCGTGCAAATGGTCGCCGACGCCTGCGGCATCGAGGTCGAACTCTTCGAGACCACCGAGGCTTCCACGCTGGGGGCGGCGCTTCTGGCCCACGCGCAGCTCGTCGCGGCCGGCCTGGCCGAATATGCCGCATCCCTGAGCCGCTCACCACGAGTGGTTTCGCCACGCACGCCGCGGGACGGGTCTCTCTGGCGCTCTCGGCGCGAGGCCTGGCATAACGCCAAAGAGCTCTCACGTGAATCGATCCCCGAATTGAGCGCCGTCCATTTCTAGGCCGTATGAGCGTCCAGACGAAAGCGCAGGAGGAATTCAATGAAGATCGGCATCATCGGTGGGGGTCAGCTGGCCCAGATGATGATCCAGGCGGGCGCCTCTCTTGGTGTCTCCTTCGCGCTTTTGGCTCTGGAAAGCGACGAATCCGCGACCGCAATCTGCTCGGAGGTCCATTGGGTACGCGGGTTCGGCCGGGAAGGACTGGCGTCATTCGTTGCCGCATGCGACCTGGTCACCTTCGACCACGAGCTAGTAGACCCGGCTGTGATCGATTCCATTCCCGGAGCGGAGGCGAAAGTCTTCCCATCCGCCCGCACCTTGCGCTTGAGCGCGAACAAAGCGCGCCAGCGCGAGATGCTGCTGGCAACCGGAATCCCCTCCCCCGAATTCCTCATTGCCGTCGACTCCGAGGAGCTTCGGGATGCCGTGCGCCGCATCGGATACCCGGCCGTAGCCAAGGCGGCACACGGCGGGTACGACGGACGAGGCGTCTTCTACCTTGGTGACCCAAGCGATCTCGATGAGCTGCTCGCCAGGCTTCCGGGAACCTTTGAGCTGATTGTCGAGCCGAGGCTCGAACTCCAGGCCGAGCTGGCCGTCCTTGTCGCCCGCTCGCGCTCGGGAGAGCTGTCCACTTATCCGGTACTGCGAACCGTGCAACTCGACTCCGTCTGCAACGAGGTCTGGGCGCCTTCAGGTCTTGATGGACAGCTGGAAGCGACGGCCCTCGATTACGGACGCCGAATCGCAGAAGCGGTCGAGTCGGTAGGAATCCTGGCGATCGAGATGTTCGTGGTCAACGGAGAGGTTCTGATCAATGAACTTGCGCCTAGACCCCACAACTCCGGCCACCTGACCATCGAGGCCTGCCAGAGCTCTCAGTTCGAGAACCATCTCCGCGGCGTGATGGACCTCCCGCTGGGCCCCACCTCGCTAAGCGTGCCGGCCGCGGCCATGGTGAACGTTCTCGGGCCCACCGAGGTGGTGGACCTCCAGGCCGGCCTTGCTACGCTCCTGTCCGTGCCGGGCGCGCGACCACACCTTTATCACAAGTCCTATCGGAGGGGGCGCAAGCTCGGCCACGTCACGGCGCTGGGGGCCTCGGTCGACGATGCGCTCGCAGTGGCGCGCGAGGGTGCGGCCGCGGCGTTATCCACACCGGCGGTCCGCGAAGCCCTGTGATCCGCGTACCGGCGCATAAGAGGAAGGAGACCCCGTGAGCAACCAGGCCAGTAGCGCACCGGTGGTGATCGCCATGGGATCCGACAGTGATCTCGGGGTAATGACCAAGGCCAAGGAAGTTCTCGATGCGCTCGGCGTCGCCTCGCGAATCAGAATCCTCTCCGCGCACCGCACGCCTTCAGAGATGTTCGAATTCGCCCGGACCGCTCGGGATGAGGGCGTGAAGGTGATCATTGCCGGGGCAGGCGGGGCCGCCCACCTACCGGGGATGATCGCCTCCTCCACCACCCTGCCGGTCATCGGCGTGCCGGTGGCGCTCAAACATCTAGGCGGGCTTGATTCACTTCTGTCGATCGTCCAGATGCCCCGCGGCGTCCCGGTGGCGACCGTGGCAATCGACAACGCCACCAACGCCGGCTATTTGGCCGCCCGCATACTGAGCCTCAGCGACCCCGAGCTTGCCGAGCGGCTTGGCCAGGCCGCCACGGATGCTCACGACGAGTCACTCGCCAAGGACGCTTCCCAACAGCTTCATTAAAGGAGAGTGCCCGCTTCGGCTCGCTTCCGGAACCGCAGCGGGCACTTATGACGACTACGGCTAGTTGTCCGTGCTGCTGCTTGAGGTGGAGTCGCTCGACTGCTGATTGGTGTTGGTCGTCTGCTGTCCAGACGTTGTGGAAGTCGTCGAAGTTGTCGAATCGACCGAATCCGTGTTCGATGCCTGCGTGCTGCTGGTGCTGTCCGAGCTGGAAGATTGGTCGGGCTCGGTCGTCGAGGTGGTCGAACTCACGGTTGTACAGCTCGTGCCGGTGCTGGAGCCCGACGCAGCCGTGGTGGTGGTGCCATCCTTTTGGGTGTCGCACTCGGTCGAGGTGGAACTCTGCTGATCCTCGGTCTCCCGCGTGACGGTCGGGGCCGGAGTGATCACCGTCAACGAGTTGGTCAGCGAATTAGCCAACGTTGTCGAAGTGGTCGAGGTGACGTCAGGGCTGGCATCCGTGGTGGAGGTCGTCTGACCGCTCGACCCGCTACTGGAAGACGCCTCGGTTGTGGATGGCTGCTCTATCGTCTGCTGGACATCCGGTGAATTGCCACTAGGCAGGTTGATTCCCGCGCTTGCCGCGGTCAGGGACATGAAGTGCTGGAGCGATCCCGGGAGGGATCCGGTCGCCGCGGCGGCGGCCGTGCTTGTCAGGAGTACCGCGGACGCAGCGGCGATGGCCGTCTTGGCCTTCAGTAGCTTTACGATCATCTCTTCGTGCCTTTCGCCGGTTGATGCCATATCCGGGGTTGTGAACCTCCGGATCATGCGCCCGGCTCCGGCAGAAAGCCGGGCCGTCGTGAGGACGATGATAACGGCGCCCCCGCATGACGGTCACGGACGGTGCCGAACCTGAATGAAGTCTCATTTGCAGCACGGGGCGGCTCTCATCGGACGCACGGCCGCGGCTATCTATGGCTCGCAGCCCGGGCGACTATCTTGGAATCGGCGTATGGAGTCGTCCGGGTGGCTGCGGGCCGAAAGGCTCGAGGAAGGTCGGGGCTTCGCAGGGCAGGGTGCTCATTGAGGCAGGGCGACCTGACGGAAAGTGCAACAGAAAAGACACCGCCCCTTAGGGGGTAAGGGTGAAAAGGTGCGGTAAGAGCGCACCAGCGGCGAGGTGACTCGTCGGCTTGGTAAACCCCACCCGAAGCAAGGTCAAATAGGGGTGATCGGCGGCCCGTCGCCAGGCTTAGGCCTGGAAGCCCCTGGTAGACCGCTTAGATGGATGGCCACCGCGGCCCCTTTGGGGCCAGACAGAACCCCGCCTACAGGGCGGCTCCATGCGCCACCGCCCATCAACCCGCCTGGGGGCCGTTGGGCAGAAGCAGGCGGCCGCACTCCTCGCAATAGTGGGCATCGGATGGGAACCGCTTTATCTGGTCGAGCAGGATCGAGGAGATCCGCAGCCTGCAGCCCGAGCAGGCTTGTTCCACCACGTGGGCCACTTTGTCGATGACCTGGGCAGGAACTCTCTCCAGCAAAGCAGCCACTTCCGGGTCAAGATGGATTTTCAATCCTGCCAAGTCGGCCTGAAGAGTCTCATCCACCACGGAGATGTCCCTACGCAGGGTCTCGAGCGCCTCCTTGGCGGCCAGCGCTTCTTGGAGCTGCCTCTTCAGGTCCGCCTCGAGCGCCTCGCGCTGCTGCGTGACCGTCTCCAGCTGATCGATAACGCCTATCTCTTCTTCCGTATACTGGCTTACCTTGCCTTCGAGCGCGGCAATTTCGGCCCGCAGGGCGGGCAGGCTCCTGTAGTCGGTACCGCTTGAGTGATCAAGACGATCGCGCGAGGTGCGAAGCTGGAACTCATAGGAGCCCAATTCCCGCTCCAGCGACTCCCGCTCCTCATCGAGCTTGCGAGCCTCCTCGGCAACCGATTCAAGCTTCACCTTCGTCCGCTTGTACTCCTGAGCGAGATCACGGTAGGCGGAAGCCTCCTGGCCCTGAGACACGCGGAGATTATTGCGGTGCGCCTTGGTCGACAGCTCCGAGATTGCAAGCAGGACCTCGATCTGGCGCTCCGAGAGCGAGGTGCCCTTAGCGGACATCCGAATCGACCGGCTTTGAACTCATCATTTACAACCCTAACGGAATCCTCGGCCGCCCACAACCAGGCGGCCTCTTAATGACGGCCGGCCTATGGCGTCGATGCCGGCGTCGAAGAAGGGGTCGTCGACGGCCCCGCGGTGGTAGTAGCCGAGGGAGCGGTGGTGGTGCTTCCCCCTGCGATCGTTGTCGAGGTCGGTGAGGTCGTCGATGTGGTGCTGGTGGTGGTGGGCGGGGCCGATGTGGTAGGCGCCATTATCGATCCCGGTGCGTCGATCGGAACGATGAACTTCGATGGCGGGATCCATCCGGGGTTCACGGTCGGGAAAGGCAGTACAGGCTGCCCTGCGAGCGCCTGACTCATATAGGCATGCCAAATCTCCGCCGGGTAGGTCCCGCCGTAGACGGGTATGCCACCGACGTCGTACATAGGTATCGAGCCGGCGGGGGCGCCCATCCATACCGTGGTCACCATCTGCGGAGTAAAGCCATCAAACCAGCCGTCCGTGAACTGGTCGGTCGTGCCGGTCTTGCCGGCCGCCGGCCGACCGTAGAGTGCTGCGGCGGTTCCGGTGCCGCGGATGATCACTTGGCGGAGTATGGCGTCCTCCACCGCTACGACCCGGGGTGAAAGTACCTGCCGAGACTGCACCGGCGGATTGAAGACCTTGGTTCCCTTGAAGTCGTCGATGGAGGTGATAAACCGGGCCGGATGCAGATAGCCGCCGTTGGCCAGCACCGAATATGCGGTAGCCATTTCCAGCGGGGTGACGTCTTCAGAGCCGATGACCACCGAAGGGACCGGCGTCAGCGGAGTCGTGATACCCATCACCTTGGCCGTGTTGATCACGTTTTGGAGTCCGACCTTGACGCCGAGACGGATGTAGGCGCAGTTCACCGAGTTGGCCGTCGCATCGGTTATGGTCATGAGGCCGTATCCCGGCTCGGCGTTGTGCGCTATGTAGGGGAAGGGCTGGGTGCCCGGAACCGTGAACTTGCACGGACCGGTTCCATCGATGATGTCGTTGGGGCTGTAGCCCTGCTCGAGCAAGGTGGCAAGGGTGAATATCTTGAAGGAAGACCCGGGTTGGCGTCCCGTGCTGCCCAGGCCGGTGGCCACGTCGAAGCCCGCCGAGTCCTTGGTCGGATTTCCGGAGACGATGGCCAGTACGTTCCCGTTGTTCGGATCCATAGAGACCAGGGCAGAAGTGAACTTGCCCCCGGTGTTGGGCATGATCCGTGCCACCGCGGCGTCCGCGTAGGCCTGATCCTGCGGGTTGAGGGTGGTGTGAATGACGTAACCGTTGCTCTGCAGCGCGCCGAGCCTCTGACTCGGGTCGACTCCCAGGAAAGAGAACTGGGGCGAGTAGAGCAGTTGATCCACCACGGCGGTGGCAAAAGCCGTGGGCGGAGGCGTACTTTGGCGATACGGGGTCTTGGGCAAGGGCTCGGCCATTGCCTTGACGGCTTCAGCCTTGGTTATCGAACCGTATTCCTGCATCTGCTTGATGGCGAGGTTCCGCCGGAACAGGGCTGCCTGCGGGAAGTAGAAGGGGTCGTATCCAGCCGGATTCTCGATCATCGCAGCCAGTAACGCCGATTGGGCGATGTCAAGCTTTGCTAGCGGCTCGTTGAAGAAGGTCTCCGCCGCCGCCTGGACTCCGTAGGCGCCTTCGCCGAAGTAGATGGTGTTCAGATAGCGTCCCAGGATCTGATTCCTGGTCATCTGTCCAAAGAGCCGGTAGGAGAGAATCGCCTCCTGGAACTTGCGCGAGAGGGTCCTCTGTGGGGTCAGGATGGCGTTCTTGACCAGCTGCTGGGTGATGGTCGAGCCACCCTGCAGCCCGTTGCCCTGAAAGTCGGAGACAAGCGCGCGCATTATCGAGCGCAAATCGAGGGGGCCGTGCACGTAGAAGGTGTGATCCTCCACGTCCAGGATCGCGTGCGTAAGGACGGGAGGCACCGCGCTGAGCGCAACGGGGCTCCGGTATTCGCCGTTTTGCACCCTGTAAATCAGGTTGCCCTTTGCATCGACGATCTTGCTCGGCACCGTGAGCGGACGCAGCTTGAGCGGCGTCGACAGGGTTCCCCTCTCCTTTAGAACGCTGAAGTTCTGAATGGCGAAAACCACAAGGATGGAGGTGACGCCTAGAAGAGCCGAGCCAACAAGGAACGCGATGGCGTACTTGACTAGTGGGATCTTCGTGCGCAAATATCGCCTTTGCCTGGACCGATGGTTGCTAAAAGATTATCGGCGCGGCGCGATTTTCGTACGGCGCCCCGCCCCGGCCATCCAAAGCTCTACCTAATACCCGCGTGGAACGTATCCGCCGCGGCCCATCGCAAAGGACTCCTCGAAGTCCATGGACTCATCAATGCCGCCCCGAACCTCGGTCACCCATTGCAGGCGTCCCTTGATGATCCGTTCGATACCGGCCTGCAACGTGACGGAGGAAATCGCGCACGAGGAGCAGCTTCCCTGCAACTCGACTTCGACAATCCCCTGCTCGGCGTCCACGCCCACCAGCCGAAGATCTCCACCGTCCGATTGGACCGCAGGCCGAATCATCTCTACGAGATCGGCAACCTCTTGGTAACGCTCGCTCTGAACCACTTCTTGGTCACTGGTCTTGTTCACGCAACTATTTTAGCGCATCTGTTGGATTTCCCCTATTCGCATAGGAGAAACTACCGACCCGTGTCAAGAGCGTGCCGCCGTTCGGCCTCAGTGGCCGCCGGCGAGGCGCGCAACGGCAGCGGCAAGCTCGCCCTCTGCGTTCGCCTTGTCGGCAAAGCCCTCCACGTTGGCGAACTTCTTGGGCTCAAGATCCTTGTAGTGCGCAAAGAAGTGGGAGATTTCGTCCTTGAGCGATGCAGACACATCCTGGACGTCCTGGACGTTATCGAAGCGCGGATCGCCATCAATCACGCACAGGAGCTTCACGTCCCGCCCCTTCTCATCGGACATCACAAAGGTGCCAACCGCCCGCGCCTTGACGTGGCAGCCCGGCACCAGCTCATGCTCAAGCAGCACAAGTGCATCCAACGGGTCGCCGTCCTCGCCGAGCGTGTCCTCGATGTAGCCATAGTTGAGCGGATAGGCCATGGGCGTGAACAGGACACGATCCAGCCAGACGGCGTTCGTGTCGTGGTCGATCTCGTACTTGATGCGCGAGCCCTTGGGTATTTCGATAACGACTTCGAAAGCCACCTGCGACCATCCTCTCCTAGGGGTAAATCCGGCCAAGAACAGAATACGGCCGCCGCCGCCGCTGACGCTCCATCAACTCAGGGTTTCCCGGTCTCGGACAGTTCAGTTCGCACCGTTTTGCACGTGGCCCGAGCGGTGGCTGTCGGCGGGCGGCCGGATTAGGCCCGCTTCGAGGTCCCTATCCCTCCTGGCCAAGTGCGCAAGGCTCGATCCCTCCAGGCCCTTCCTGAAGCTGAGCAGCGCCTCTCGCCAGGACTCGTGCAGGGGGCAGACCTTGTCCCAATAACAAGGGCCCTCCCCCATCGCACACAGATCGGAGTGAATCTCACCCTCGCCTGCCTCGATAACCTCCAGGACGGTGATGGTTTCGGGATCCCGGGCGAGCCGGTAACCGCCGTTTCGCCCGGCACGGGAAGTGGCGAGGCCCGAGCGGACGAGGTCGGCCATCACCTGAGGGGCGAAGCTTGAGGGAATGGCCGCCTGATCGGCGACCTCCCTTATCTTGCAGCCCTTGCCATCCAGGAAGGCGCGGGACAAGCAGATCGCCGCACGAAGCACATAGTCCCCGCGGCGCGAGAGCGTTACGTTCATTCACACCCCTTCAAAAATCGGCAAGCGCGATTTGACACTCCCAACTTAGAGTGTTTAAATCAACGTTTAGTACGTCAGTGTACGTTCTAACGAAAAACAGGGGGTGCAGGACCATGACCTTCGTCACGGATCCCAAACTAAAGGCAAAGGCGCCTGACCCAATTGCGGTCGCGGTGCACCTGCGGACCAAGGCACCGACCGATACGGTCGGTCATTTCACCAGGACGGACCCCAAGCTGGATCTCACGCGGATCCCGATTGTGGGCAAGCTGCTGAAGAAGCGTTGGCTGCAGTTCGTTCTCATCGTTCCAAACCAGATCGTATTCTGGCTGGTCATATTCACAGGTCTGCTCGGTACCGTCAATCCGGGTCTCAACTTCGCAACGGCGATCACCTGGTACATCTGGTTCTGCGTGGTCTTCGTCCTAATGGTGGTGGTCGGGCGCGCATGGTGCTCGATGTGCCCGTTCGGCGGGTTCGGCGAATGGATTCAGCGCAAGACCTTCTTCAAGAGGACCCAGAAGACCCTCGGCCTCGGACTCAAATACCCGGACCGCCTTGCCCAACTCGGTCTGATCTCGTCGGTCGCCACCTTTGTGATCCTCACCTACATCGAGGAGTTCTTCAACATCGCCGGCCCCGGCACTCCGCATGACACCTCTTTCATGGTCATCGGTATCGTGCTTTCGGCGACGATCGTCTTCCTTCTCTTCGAGCGCCGCACCTTCTGCCGTTACTTGTGCCCCCTCAGCTCCCTGATCGGCACTGTTGGAGCGGTCGGCTCCTTCGCCGGCTTCCGCACCAAGGACCGCGACGCCTGCCAGGCATGTGAGACCAAGTCCTGCATGCGAGGCGGAGAAGAAGGCTTCGGCTGCCCCTGGTACACCTGGCCGGGCAGCGCTGACTCCAACCTGTATTGCGGGCTCTGCACCGAGTGCTACAAGGCCTGCCCTACCAACAACGTTGGACTCTTCGTCCAGAAGCCCCTTACCTCGGTGGTCGCACCCAGCCGCAAGCGCATGGACGTGGCCGTCGTAGCCGCCATCCTGCTTGGCCTGGTGGCCTTCCAGCAGGTGAACGCACTCGGCTTCTATGGTCCCCTGGACAACTGGCTGAACGCCCACACCGGCTGGCCCGGTTACCCGAACCCCATCGACTACTTCGGTTTCATCGCTCTGTTCGCCTACGTCCCGACACTCGTCTTCAAGGCCGGTAGCAAGCTCTTCTCCAAGGGCACCATCGCCAAGAACACCGGCACCTTCATGACGAGGCGCAGCGAGTTCCGCAACTGGTTCGTCGCCGGGATGTATGCGATGATCCCGATCGTCGGCGCCGATTACTTCGCTCGCCAGCTGCCGAAGTTCTTCAAGCACGCAACCAGGATCGTCCCGGCTGTCGCGCATCCCTTCGGAGTCTCGGTGGCCTCCCTCTACAACTTCCGCATCCTGCAGGATCCCCGCATCATCGCGGTGCAGGTCGCCGTGATGGGACTCGGCGTGATCGGGTCGATCTACGCCTCGATTCGGATCTCCAAGCGCGACCTGGTCCTGGCCAAGCCCCGTTCGGTAGCCCCGCGCCTCTACTTCGTCGCCACGATCCTGCTTATGGGCATTGCTCTCGCACTGCTCTACATCCCCATGGCTGCTGCTAACTAGGAGGCCAAGGAAAGATGACTCTCACTCAATCAACCTCGCGCCTTGCAGAAGCCGGCGCCCTCCCCCTCCACTCCGTTGAGATAATGACCGACCGCTGTGCCGGTTGCCAGGAGTGCTACGTCCGCTGCCCAACGGCCGCGATCGGGTTCGACGAGATCAACTGGATCGTTACCGTGGACGACGCCCTGTGCGTGGCATGCGGACAATGCGAGCGCACCTGCCCCTTCAGCGCCATTCTCGTACATGGCGAGCCCGAAGTCGGCCAGAGCCACCGCCACGACATCGCCCACCTCACCATCCCGGCCTTGCAGCCTTGGGAGGAGACCCGGCGAGGGTTCGAGAAGCTGGAAGAAGCGATGGCCGAGGCGGCCCGCTGCCTCCAGTGCCCCGATCCCACCTGTGTCAGGGGTTGCCCGGCGCACAACGACATTCCTTCGATGATGCGCTCGGTAGTCGCAGGCGATATCGACGCTGCCAGGAGTGCGTTCGAGCGCACCAGTCACATCGGCTCTATCTGCTCTCGAGTCTGCAACCAAAGCGCGCAGTGCGAAGGCGCTTGCTCGTGGACGTTGGCGGGTACCGAGGCAGTGGCGATTGGCCTGGTGGAGCGCTACGTCTTTGACCACTCTGAGCCCCACCTTCCCAGTGCAACACCGGCCCGCGCCAGCGTCGCAATTGTGGGCTCTGGACCGGCCGCCCTGGGCGCCGCCTGGGAGCTGGCGGCCGCGGGCACGGAGGTCACCGTTTACGAGGCTGCCGAAACCCCTGGCGGACTTCTCAATCACGGCATACCTGAGTTCACGCTTCCGATCGCGAAGGTCTCCCAGCAGTGGGAGACCCTGCAGAGCCTCGGCGTAAAGCTGGTCACCTCGCATCGGGTCGACGAGGCGGAGCTGCACGAGCTCGGTCTCGCCAATAGCGCGGTCATACTCGCCCATGGCGCCGGGTCCCCGATTCGCCCGCCCGTCAAGGGAATCGACAGCCCCATCGTGAGCGACGCGATGGAATTCCTCAACTCGACCGGTGCGGCGCTCAACGAGATGCGCGACCTGCCGGACCTCGAGGGGAAGTCGATCGTGGTTATCGGAGCCGGCAACACGGCAATGGACGTCGGCCGCATGGCCATACGTTTCGGAGCCAAGCCCCTCTGCGTCGAGTGGGTCGACGAGCGCTTCGGCAAGGTACGCCGCGACGAGCTGGAGGAAGCCCGACAGGAAGGCGTGGAGGTGAGGTTCCTCACCACTGCCACCACCCTTGATGGCAACACCGTGACGCTGGTGCGCACCAAGCACGAAAACCCCGCCAAGCTGCCTGAGGTCATAGCGGGCACCGAGGAGACCGTCTACGCCGACATGGTGGTGCTGGCTCTGGGCTACCGGCTTACGGGCGAGTTCGGCACCGAGGCCCCGACGGCCCCGGTTCGCTACAGCGCTCCTGCGATGTTCGACCGGATCTGGGTCGCGTCAGGGATCTTCGATGGAGCGGACGAGGGCAACGTTGGCAAGCTCTCGATCGCGAGGGACGCACTCACGCACCGCGCGGCCGAGCCGACCTATTCAAACTTCTACACCGTGGGCGACGCTTTGATCGGCCCCTCCACCGTCGTCGAGGCCATGGCCCACGGACGGGAGGCGGCACGAGCAATCATCGCCGACCTGGTAAAGGACAGCGCCCCCATGAATTAGGAGCGCCGTCAACAAGCTTCCTTGGATAACTACCGGGAAGACTCTCCCTTCGAGCCGATTTGGACCTGCACCCCCCCACATTGGGCTCGAAGGGAGATTCCTTTTAACAGGGTCCCATCATTCGCCTACAAAGTGCGGTGCACGCTTTTCCAAGAAGGCGTTGATCGCCTCGCGTGAATCCGCCGTGCGCCCGTTGATGGTCTGGCTCATCGCCTCCGCCTCGAGCGCCTCCTCCATGGTGCGCCCGAGCGATTCGTTCAGGAGAGCCTTGGTGAGACCCATTGCGATCGGCGGGCCGCCGGCCAGGCGCTCGGCCATCTCGGCTACGACGCGGTCGAGTTCTTCGTCTTCCACCACGCGATTCACCAGCCCGAGTTCCGACGCCGTGGCGGCGTCGATTATTTCACCGGTAAGGGCCAGCTCCTTGGCCTTGTGCATGCCGATCAGCCGCGGCAGTAGGAAGCTGCCTCCGAAGTCGACCGAGAGGCCACGCCGGACAAAGATTTCCGAGAAGCGGGCGCTGGTGGATGCGATGATGATGTCACAGCCGAGGGCCATGTTGCATCCGGCTCCGGCGGCAATGCCCGACACCTTGGCGATGGTGGGCTTGGGGAGGTTGTGGAGAAGCAGCGCTACCTCGTTGATGGAGCGCATTCTCGACAGCGTGTCGGTGTTCGCGAGATTGGTGCCGGAGAGGTCAGCGCCTGAACAAAAGGCGCCGCCGGCGCCCCCTAACACCAGCACGCGGAGGGAGCGGTCGTCACGAGCGTGACGGAGCACCTCGCCTAATTCGGCCCACATCTCAGAGTTGATGGCGTTTTTCTTGGCCGGGCGATTGAGGGTGATTTCCAACACGGCTTCGTGCGGGCGGGTTACAAGTAGGGTTTGCATGGCAAATACGCTAGCCTCCGCAAAGGCGCCAGGTGGGGTGCTCTTTGCGTAGCTCGCCGGTTGCGGAAAGGAAGGCGGGATTGGTGAACGAGCAGGCGCCGCGGCCACATCTAGGGCCGCTGCCAGCAGAAGGCGAGATCCTCGATCCCGCCACCAATCAGGCCGCCCTCTGCCGTAAGGTGCATCCCTTCCAGGCCTCCAAGAGCTACCTTTGTCCGGGGTGCGGGAACGACATACCGGTTGGAATGGGCCATTACGTGGTGGTGCCGCACTTCGATCCCGGATGGAGGCGACACTGGCACGAAACCTGCCTGCGCAGGGCCTTCGAACGGGGCCCCAAGAGCTCCAATCACTCCAAGGGAAGGCGCAGGCGCGATACGGCTAAAGCGCGCGGTAGGCGGACTCAAGAGCCGACCTGAAGTCCTCCAGGAGGTCGCCTACCTCCTCGATCCCGACGCTCACTCTCACCAGTCCCGGGTTGATCACCTCTCCGGGGTGCTTGGCCCGACGCTCCACCTGGGTCTCCACCCCGCCAAGAGAGGTCGAGTTCACCGCTATGCGCAGCGAGTCGCAGAAGCGCTCCGGCAGAAAGGGGGCACCGGGGAGCACAATGGAGAGCATTGCCCCTCCTCGCCGCATCTGGCGCTCGGCCAGTGGGTGATAAGGGCTGGAAGGTAGGCCAGGGTAGTAGACCTGGCCGACGCGGGGATGCTCCTCGAGCATGGACGCCAGCACCGCTGCATTGTCCGAGGCGCGCTCGACACGCAGCGCCAGCGTCCTCAGGCCACGAAGAGCCAGGAAGGACTCCATCGGCCCCAAAATCGACCCGTACCGGGTGCGATGCAGGTGCAGGAGCTCTGCGAGCGAGGCATCCGCCGTGACCGCCACACCGGCAATCAGGTCGGAATGTCCGCCCAGGTATTTGGAGGCCGAGTGGACGACCAGATCGGCGCCGAGCGCCAGCGGGTTTTGCAGCACCGGCGTGGCAAAGGTGGAGTCGACGCAGAGCTTGGCACCGCTTGCCTTGCAGGCGGTGGCCAGAGCCTCGAGGTCGTAAAGCCTGAGAAGTGGATTGGAGGGCGTCTCCACCCAGACCAGGTCGGCTTCGGCGACATGCGGAAGAAGGTCATCGGCGCTTACCGCATCCACCTCGGCAAGAAGCACGCGCCCTGCTGCCTCCTCGCCGCGCAGCAGCGCCAGAGTCCCGGTGTACATGCCGCTCTGGGTCGCAACTCGCAGCGGCCGGCGCAGGCCGTGAGCGGCGACCGCTAAAACGGCGGCCGCTGCCGCCACTCCCGAGGAGAAGGCAATTGCCCGGCCACCTTCGAGCGCGCCTACCGCCTCCTCGAAGGCCCCGGAGGCTGCCTCCTCCTCACGCGAATAGATGCGCGGGGTGCCCGCGACGTAGGTTGAGGACATCGTGGGCGGGACGCTGAGCGGCGCTCCGGGATACCGGTCCGGACGGCCGGCATGCACAGCAAGCGTTGAAAGGTCAAGGTGCATGGCCCGTCCCCTGTCGGTTCACAAGGATTGCCCGCTGGAAGCCGGTCAGATCGGCTCCTTGCGCGGCAACTCCTCTATGTTCACGTCCTTGAAGGTGATGACCGTAACCCGCTCGACAAAGCGCACCGGCCGGTACATGTCCCAGGCCCAGGCGTCGCTGAGAGTGAGCTTCAGGTAAGTGCGCGGCCCCTCGTTCAAGGTTTCGACGTTGACGTCGTTGGCCAGGTAGAAGCGGCGATCAGTCTCCACGACGTATTTGAACATCGCGAGCACCGCGCGGTACTCCTGGTACAGCGCGAGCTCCACATCGGCTTCAAACTTTTCCAGATCTTCAGCGCTCAACTCGATCCTTTCCGCCAAATTGGCACCGAAGAGGGAAGACGGGCATGCCGCCGGCCCTGCGGGCTGCGCCGCGGGCGCGGTCGGAGCAACGCTCGAGCTAGCGCTTCTCCTTGATCTTGGCCGCCTTGCCAATGCGGTCCCGAAGGTAGAACAGCTTCGCGCGGCGAACATCTCCGCGCGTCACCAGTTCGACCTTGGCGATGATGGGCGAGTGGACTGGAAAGGTGCGCTCGACCCCGACGCCGAAGCTGACCTTGCGGACCGTGAAGGTCTCGTGCACGCCGCCCCCCCTGCGGGCGATCACGACGCCCTGGAAGACCTGCACACGCTCGCGGTTGCCTTCGACAACTCGCACGTGGACCTTGACCGTGTCGCCTTGGGCGAAGACGGGAACGTCGTCACGCAGGCTTTCTGCATCGATCAAATCGGTGGGCTTCACAACAACTCCTGACTGAAATGGCGACATACAAGCATAACCGGCTCGGACCACCCCTCCGCCGCGAAAGACCTAGTCAAGTAAGGTCCGGGCGATGGGCATGCGTGCGCCGCGCCGCCATCTCCGCTCTCCATTTGGCGATCTTGGCATGATTCCCGCCCAGCAGCACCTCGGGCACCTCCATGCCCCGAAAGACCGCCGGACGCGTGTATTGAGGGTACTCCAGCTCGGTTCCGGCGAAGCTTTCCTCATCCAGCGAGGCCGGATTTCCGAGCACCGAGGGAAGGAGCCGGACGGTGGCCTCGATGACGGCCAGTGCGGCAATCTCGCCGCCGGCCAGCACAAAGTCCCCGAGGGATATGGCCCCGTCCACAAGGTGATCTTCAACGCGCGCATCGACCCCCTCATAGCGGCCGCACAAGAGGGAGAAGCCGTCAAGCTGGGACAGCTCGTGCGCGAAGGCCTGGTCGAACCGACGGCCCCAGGGGGCGAGCAGGTAAAGCGGCCGGGGCGGATCCGTGGCCTCGACCGCCGAGAAAAGAGGCTCGGGCTTCATCACCATGCCCGCTCCCCCGCCATAAGGGACATCGTCCACGCTTCGATGCCGGTCGGTTGCAAAGCTGCGGATGTCTGTGTAGGAAAGATCCAGCAAGCCGGCGGCGCGTGCCCTTCCCACCAGGGAAACCGAGCAGTACGAGTCGATTATCTCCGGAAAGATCGAGAAGACGGAAATCCTCATGCCTGCTCTTCGAAAAGCCCTTCGGGAACCTCCACGTGGACTAAACGGGCCGCGGCATCGACGCTGGTGACGAAAACCAGCGGTACGAGGGCTCCATCCTCGAGCACCAAGAGGTCGCTGGCTGGGTTCTCCAGCACCTCCGTAACCATTCCGCGTAGGGTTCCCAGTTGATCGACGACCGTCGAGCCGATCAGCTCGTCTACCCACAGCGCCTCGGGGTCTTCGATGCCGGTGGCGTAGACGATCTGCCCCACCAAGCGCTCGGCCGCGGTGCGGTCCGGCACGCCTTCCAGCTGGGCCAGTACTTTCCCCTGATGGGGACGCGAGGAGGAGACGGTGCGCCACTCGCTCCCGATCAACAGGCGAGCTCCCTCAGCCCAACGCTCGGAGCGGTTGGTGATGAAGTTGACAAGGATCTCACCGTTGATGCCGTGGGCGCGCTGAACGCGCCCAACTTCGAGCAGCTCTTCGGTCCGCTCAGTCACGGCAACCTCCCGGGGAGCCGGCCTCCACGGCCGTCGGAGCCGGCGGTGAAGCGCTAATCGCGCTCCTGAATCTCTACAGCGGCGTCGATGCCGTCCTTGGCGCCCGCGGCGCGCACAACAGCACGAATGGCGCCGGCGATCTTGCCCTGCCGGCCGATCACGCGGCCCATGTCAGCCTTGTCGACCAGAAGGGTCAGCCTGACGCGCTTGTCGCCCTCGGCGACCTCTTGCACCACGACACGGTCGGGAAACTGAGTCAATTCAACGCCCAGGAAGCGCAGAACGGCCGATGCGGTCCTCGAACCGCCGGCCTGCTGGTTGCCTTCCTCCTCGGACCCGGTGTACTCCCCGGACTCGACGGACGTCACTTGGACTCACCCTTGAACTCGCCCCAGGTCCCGGTGACCTGGAGAAGTTTGCGGACGCGATCGCTCGGCTGGGCACCCTG
>JAJYPE010000159.1 GCA_021795585.1 Actinomycetes bacterium
CTGGAGGTTTCCGTCGGCCTCCTGCTCGTGGCAGGGCGGCGCGAGCGGGTTCGCCGCGTTGGGGCGGAGATGTCAGTGATAATGGGCTTGCTCGTCTGGATCCTGCAGCAAGGATTCGGAGGGCTATTCCTTCCCGGGGCATCGGTACTGGCCGGAGCGCCGGGAGCGGGCCTGGTGCTGGTGGGAGCCGGGATATTTCTGGCTCTGCGCAACGAGACCTTGGCCAAGGGAAGCTCCTGGTTCCGCCTCTCGACTGCGCTCGGAATCTTCTGGATCCTGGCAGCCGCGCTGCAAGCGGCGCCATTCGAAAACCTGTGGACCGGCAAGGGGCTGCCCCTCATCTTCGGCACCGCCCAGGCCGCCAATCTTCCAGGCCCGCTCGCCTCGCCGGTAACCTTCCTTCTCACTCACGCCACCACCCAACCCACATTGTGGAACCTGCTCTTCGTGGTGCTGATGGCCTTCGTCGGGCTCGGCCTCGTCCTCTCCGGCCAGAGGAGGGCGATGGCCACGGCCTCCGTCGTGATCTCGCTCCTGGCCTGGTGGGTGGGGACGGCGTTCGGATTCGTCGGCCCGGCCGGCACCGACCTGGGCACCGGGATGGCGCTGGCAATCGTGTCCGCGGCCCTTCTCGTGGCGCGGCCTGCCGAGCCCGCAAACCCGGGCAGGCCAGCAGCGCACGCTCTGGGGGTCTCCTTCGGTCTGATGGCGCTGCTGGTGGGGGCGATCCCCGTCCTGGCCGCATTGCCAATGGTGGTCGGCGCGGTACCGACCTATGCGGCAGTGGCGGACGGCGGCGGGCTGACAACGGTTGGAAAGCCCGCGCCGCCTTTCACCCTCTATGACGCATCGGGACGGGCCTACACCTTGGCCTCCTTCAAAGGAAAGGCCGTGGTCCTCACCTTCATCGATCCCGTCTGCTACGACACCTGCGCGGTCATGTCCAAGGAGATCGTCGACGCAGTCGCTTCTCTTGGCGCACGGGCAGGCAATGTGGAGATGGTGGCCATCGACATCAACCCGTCGTTCACGACGCCTGAATCGATTGCCCAGTATGAGGCGGAGCACTCGCTGGCGGGCATTCCCAACTGGCACTTCCTCACCGGATCGGTGGCGACGCTCGATCAGGTCTGGGCCAACTATGGAGTCATCCCCACCAACGGGATCATCGGGTCGCCGTCCCATCCACAGGTGGTCTACTTCATCGACCCGAGTGGCAAGACCGTGGCGATCACCCCTGACAGCGGCGGCGGAAGCCCGCAGCTGATTCACTCGTATTCCGCCCTGATCGCCGCTACGGCCAAGGCAGCGCTGGGAGGTTAGTTTGCGCACCGGTTCCGCCAAGCAAAGAGGCCTGCTCGCCGCATCAGCATCCTGCCTACTGGCACTGGTTGCGGCCTCCTGCACCTCTTCCGCCTCCTCGACGACCACTACGACCGGCCTATCCCAGGCGACCTTCGGCACCGAGCAGCTTTGGAACACGGTCGGATATAACAACTCCTATGCATCGGCGGTCTTCATTACGCCCTACTGGGCGGCCTTCAGCACCACCGACGGCGGCCACACCTGGAAGCTGCGCATGCCGGCCAACATCTCTCCGCGGAGAGGCGTCAGCCTCGCATTCACCCCGGCCCAGGATGAGGCGGTCGGCTTCTTCGCCTATGGCGCCCAGCGGAACTCGGTGGTCTTCGTCTTCGGTCCTGGGCACGTCTCGGCCCCCATCTTCCTCCCTGGCCCACTGGCCCGAGTTCGCCAGGCCGTGGGGATCCAAGGCAGCCGGCTGTACGCGCTCGCTTCCACCAAAGCAGGGGTGAGCCTGCTCGGAACCTCCGTCTCAAAGGTGAAGTGGCGTGCGCTGGAAGGAGGCCAAAGCGGTGGAGTCTCCGCTCTCGGATTTGCAGGCAACGGGCCCAATGGCCTGGCCTTGCTCGGCGCTCGCAACAGTGGGGGAGCTATAACCGGCGCGTTCACGACCAGTGATGGCGGCGCCAGCTGGAGCCAGGTGGGAATCTCGGCACCTGCTGGGCAGCGCCTGGTGGACGCATATGTCCCTTCGGGCTTCGGTAACGCCGCCTTCGAGGTCGCCCTCGTCCTGCAAGGGTCGTCCGGATTCGTCACCGAGGTCGCCGGCGCCGGTCGAACCTTTGCGAGCCCAGCGCAACCCAACCTGCCGGTAGTGGGATCCGACCCGCAAGGGGATGTCTTCTCGGTGTCGGGCCCGCTCGGCCAGGCTCCGCAACTCAGCGTCTTCGGCGCGGCCGCCTCGGCATGGGTTGCACCGGTGACCATGAGCGGAATCACCGGGGCCGTGATGAGCGTCGGGTTCTCCAGCCGAAACAGCGGCGTGGTGGTGGCCAGCAAGAACGGCAAGCTTGTCACCTACCGCACCATCGACGGCGGGAGAAATTGGAGCGCCGGCGGCTCGATCGTCGCCGTGCCCTCGGCGGGCTAAGCCACGAATCCGGGAATTTAAGCAGCGTGGCAAAGGTTTTGGAAGAGTTGCGATATATCGAGATATACTGGCAATAAGTCATTGAAAGGATTAGCGATGCACGAGCACCACGAAGGAGGCTGCGGAGGCGGCTGCCACGGGCGTGGCCATGGAGAAGGCCAGGGCGGACCCCGCGGCGGCGAAGAGTTCGGACCACGCATGCGCCATCGGCAGGGCGGAGGCTTCGGCCCTGGAGGCGGCCAATTCGGCCCTGGATTTTTCGGAGGCTTCGGCCCCGGAGGTGGCCCGCGCTTTGGCCGCGGACCCAAGGCCGCACGCGGAGACGTTCGATTGGCGATTCTGACCCTGGTGGGGGAGGAGCCGCGTCACGGCTATCAGATCATCCAGGAGCTATCCAACCGCTCCAACGGCATGTGGCAGCCAAGCCCGGGCTCGATCTACCCGACCCTGCAGGCACTCGAAGACGAGGGGCTGCTGAGCTCGGAAAACATCGAGGGCAAGCGGGTCTACAGCCTCACCGAAGCAGGGCGCGGATACCTGAGCGCAAATGCCAGGCCCACGCCGCCGTGGGAGGAGATCGCCGGTGACCCGTCAAGTGGCTTCCACACCCTCAGGCGCGAGATATTCCAGCTGGGCGCTGCAGCGATGCAGGTAGCTCAGAACTCCAACGAGGATCAGCTGGCTCGCGCGGCCAAGATTCTTGCCGATGCGCGCAAGAGCATCTACCGGATGTTGGCCGAGGACGAAGGCTAACCACAGCTTTATTGGTTGTTTTCTTTTACGCAAGGCCAGGCGGATCGCGGGTTTCAAATCTGTGATCCACCTGGCCTTTCGTCTTCATGAGATTCGGCGCTTTACGCCTGATGCCTGACGAAGTTCACAGGGCTTGCCTCTACGGCGGCCCGGCCTTGAGCGGAGGCGACGGAAGGGCAAATTCATCGGCGCCGACTTTGGCCGAAAACGATTGCATCGTCGCCGAGGCATAGACGCCGTTGGTGTGCGCCTCCGAGGGAGCGTTCATATAGGCGACCAGGTCGTGGGGGCCCAGGCAGAATGTGGCAACAGGGCTCTTGGTGCTCCCGAAGAGCAGGCATGGCTCCGTCTTCCCGTTGACCTTCTTCGAGATCAGATAGGCATTGGCCCGGCTGATGGCAGGAAAAGTATGCGGGCCCTGATACAGGGCCACCGCGTTTTGCAATTCGAAGAAAAGCTGCTGAGGGGGATAGGGGCCGAGGAGCAGATTGGTCGTGCCCATGCCGATCTGACCCATCTGCATGCACCCGTTGGACGTGGCCGTGGTGGAGCACGTGTAGATGCCACGCGCTAGGCCGCCCGTGCCCGGCTGGCCGGATACTGAAATGGGATCGACGTAGACGGCTTCCAAGGCGCCAAGGCCGAAGACTCCTGGAGTTGCTCGATATACCGAACTGGTTCCGTCTTGGGCCGCCACGATCTTGGAGCGGTGCACCCCCTTCCGCGTGACCGTTGTAGCCATGTAGCTGGCGACAAAGGCGCCTTGTGTCCCGCGCTGGGCTTTTGCGAGGAAGGATCGCAGCTCGGCCTGCGAGGCCGGCTTGGGTGCTGCAGGGGGCCCCGAGCCGCCGCCACGCCCGCCATCGAGAAGCAGAGTGGTCACGGCCGCCGCGGCGAGCACGGCGGCTCCAAAAGATCCCCTCCACACTCTTCGCCGGCGCAAGCGCCGGGCTTCCTCGATCAAAGCTTGTGGATCCTCTTGCACCGGGGTGAATTGCCCAGAGGCGGGAATCGTCTTCATCGACCCTCCTTCAACCGACGGTCTTTTGGATCATCGATATGACGTCCTCGGATTTGTATCCGCGGCTGCGCGCGAAGGTCATCAGGTCGTCGACCATGGCGAGCACCGCCCCACGTTCGGGGGTGCCGGCGACCGTGATTCCGCGGCCCCGCCGGAATTCGAGCAGTCCCTCGTCCCTCAACTCGCGAAGCGCCCTGAGCACGGTGTTCTTGTTCACCCCCAACACGGTCGCCAAGTCCTTTGCCAGTGGCATCCTTTCGCCTGGCAGGGCTTCGCCATCTGCGATCGCCCGGCGAATCTCGCGCGCGACCTGCAAATAAAGCGGGGTGGCGTCCGCCTTGTCGAGGTTAACATCCATCATGGTGCTAGTCAGATTAGTTTCAGTGGTTTCAGGTGTCAATGCATCTGCGCCGGAAACGGTCGTTCAAAGATGGCGGGGACGAGAAGCGGAGACGTGGAGACGGCCTTCCGCGCGCTATTGCCCCTGCTGCGTGGACCGGAGATAGCCGGGCCGGGGTCGGCGAAGTGGTGCCGATGCTTCCCGGGGACGGGGCAGGCGGGCTGTCGCACTAGGCCGCGATGATGCGAATAGCGGCGAGTTCGGTGTTGTCGAGTACGACATCGGCTCGCCATCGTGGCCCCACCTCGGAGACGTACAACTCTTCCGCCGCCCCGTACCGCTCGCGGTGGACGCGAGCGGCCTCCTCGGCGCCTTCACGCGACTGGTCGCGATGCACGCCCCTTTCCAATGCCACCGCAGGGTCGACCTCAAGCCAGATCCTGTAATCCCAGAAGGCGTCGTACTCGGGCCGAAAGGCGAAGACTGAATCCACGATCAGGACCGCGTCAGGAGGCGCTA
>JAJYPE010000160.1 GCA_021795585.1 Actinomycetes bacterium
GCGTGAGAACGAGATCGTCGGCGTGGTCAACGAGTACCTGTACGGGGCGGGTTCCGACGACGTGGAGGCCATCAACGCGGTGTCGGGCGAGCGCTGCAGCCCGCACCCCCATAACTTCTCCGACCGCATAATCCGTCCTGGCGACCAGGCCTTTTTCGACATCATCCAGTCATACAACGGATACCGGACCTGCTATTACCGGACCTTCGGTGTCGGCCGCGCCACCACGGCCCAGCGCGATGCGTACAAGAAGGCGCGCGAATGGATCGACGTCGCCATCGAGATGGTGAGGCCCGGTCTCACCACCGACGAGATCGCGCGCGCCTGGCCCAGCGCGACTGAGTTCGGCTTCGACAACGAGATGGAGGCCTTTGGGCTCCAGTTCGGTCACGGTCTGGGTCTCGCCTTGCACGAGAGGCCGATCATCTCCCGGTTGAACTCCCTCGAGCATCCGGTGCGACTGGAGGAGGGCATGGTTTTCGCACTGGAGACCTACTGCCCGGCCGCGGACGGCTATTCGGCGGCGCGCATCGAGGAGGAGGTGGTGGTAACCGCCGAGGGGGCCAAGGTCATCACGCTCTTCCCTGCTGAAGAGCTCTTCGTCGCCAACGAGTATTGATACACAACGGGCAAGCGATTCCGCCCGAATCTGAAAGGAGCGACTCTTGTCCATGACCTACCTGCCCGGCGAGCCCACCCGGCCGGAGGGGGCACCCCCGACGCTGCAGTTGCGCCTGTCTCTGTACCAAAGGATGGTGGAGCTGCGCGCCTTCGAGAAGCGTGTCTATGACGTCTTCCTACAAGGACTGGTGAAAGGCACCACTCATCTGTCGCTGGGGGAGGAGGCGATATCGGCGGCCTACGGCGAGGCCATGAGAAAGGACGACTGGACCTTCGCCACCTACCGGGGGCACGCCCATACGCTCTCGCGCGGCGTGCCGATGGCGCCGATCATGGCCGAGCTCATGGGACGCAGCGGAGGCCTGATGGCCGGCAAGGGCGGGTCGATGCACTTGACCTCGGTTGAACACGGGATGATGGGCTCGTATGCCATCGTCGGAGCGCATCTGCCGATAGCCAACGGCGCGGCCCTGTCGGCCAAGTACCGCAAGAGCGGGCAGGTGTCCGTTTGCTTCTTCGGGGACGGAACCACCAACATCGGCGCCTTCCATGAGGCGCTCAACTTCGCGGCGGTCTGGAAGCTGCCCGTGGTCTTCGTTTGCGAGAACAATCTCTACATGGAGTACACCGCCATCTCGGCGGTGACCGCGGTAGAACATCCCGCCGCCGACCGCGCCGGCGCTTACGGCCTCGAGCGCATCCTTGTGGACGGAAACGATGCCGACGTGATGTACGAGACCGCTACCCGTACGCTCGAGCGCGCCCGCTCCGGAGAAGGACCGTCCCTGGTGGAGGCCATGACCTATCGGCACGCCGGGCATTCCCGGGCCGACCCGGGCAAGTACCGGCCGGACGACGAGGTGGCGGATTGGATGGCGCGGGATCCCATCGAGGTCTACCGGGCCCGGCTGCTCTCCCAGGGAGTGGACGCCTTGGTGCTCGAGAGGATCGACCGGGACGTAGCCAATGCGGTCGACGTAGCCACTGAAGTGGCAAAGGCCTCCCCGCCGCCGGGTGAGGACCTGATCATGAAGGATCTTTGGAGCGACGGGAGTTCGACATGGCGGAACTGAGCTTGAGAGAGGCGGTTGGTCGGGCCATCGCGCAGGAGATGCGCCGTGACCCAAACGTCGTTTTCATGGGCGAGGACGTCGCCGCCGCCGGAGGCGTCTTCAAGTCCACCGTCGGGTTGTTGGAGGAGTTCGGCCCGGAACGGGTCATCGACACCCCTATCAGCGAGCAGGCAATTCTCGGTGCGATCATGGGTGCCTCCATGACCGGGCTGCGCCCGATTGCCGAGATCATGTACAGTGACTTCTTCGCAGTCTGCTGGGACCTGGTGGTCAACCAGATGGCCAAGACCCGCTACATGACCAACGGGCAGGTGTCCCTGCCGCTGGTCATGAAAACCGGCAACGGGGGAGGGCTGCGTTTCGGAGCGCAGCATTCCCAATCGATCGAGAACTGGGCGATGGCCGTTCCAGGCATCAAGGTGGCCATGCCCTCGACGCCGCGCGACCTGATCGGGCTCTTCGCTTCGTCGGTCAGGGACGACGATCCGGTGATCTTCCTCGAGCAGAAGGCGCTGTATGCGGCCAAGGGCGAGGTTGAGGATGGCGAGATAGTTGAGCCACTCGGCAGGGCCGCCGTGCGCAGGCAGGGAGGCGACGCCACCATCGTCACCATCGGCACCATGGTGCCGCGCGCCCTGGAGGCGGCCGACCGCCTCCAGCGGGCGGAGGGCATCTCATGTACTGTCGTGGATCTGAGAACGCTCATTCCGCTCGACGCCGCATGTGTGCTGGATACGGTATCGGCCACGGGACGGCTCTTCACTGTCGAGGAGAATCCGCGAGTGCTAGGTTGGGGGGCCGAGATCGCATCCATAGTCGCCGACGAGATCTTTTACGACCTGGACGGTCCGCTTGTGCGCATCACCACGCCATACATCCCCTTGCCGGCGGCGGGCGAACTCGAGGACAAGACGATCCCTTCGGTCGATGCGATCGTCGAGACGATACGGAAACGGATGGGCTGAATGACTGCAACCGAACTGCCCAAGGATCTGGGCCTGGACCTCTATATCGGCGGCGGCTTCACCCCGAGCGCCGAAGGCGGAAGGTTCGAGGTCATAGACCCCGCAACTGGAGGCGCGATCGCCGAGGTTTCGAATGCCACGGTGGCCGACGGCAAGGCGGCGGTGGACACCGCTTACGGCGCGCTGCCTGCATGGGCCGCCACCCCGCCGAGGCAGCGTGCAGAGGTGCTGCGCCGTGCCTTCGAGATAATGCGCGATCGCGCTGAGGAGATCTCGCGCCTGATGGTGCTCGAGAACGGTAAAGCGCTTTCGGACGCCCGAGGCGAGACGGCCTACGCGGCCGAATTCTTCCGCTGGTACTCGGAGGAGGCCGTGCGAATGAGCGGGGAGATCGTGACCGCCCCAAATGGCGGTAACAATATCCTCGTTCTCAGGCGCCCGATCGGTGTCTCGGTACTGGTGACCCCATGGAACTTCCCGGCCGCCATGGCCACCCGCAAGATAGGCCCGGCCCTGGCGGCGGGCTGCACTGTCATCCTCAAGCCAGCGTCCGATACTCCGCTCACGGCGCTTCTAATGGCTTCCATCCTCGAGGAGGCCGGCGCGCCGGCAGGTGTGGTGAACGTGATTCCCTCACGGCGTTCCGGGGATGTGGTGGCGGCGATGCTGGCCGATCCCAGGGTGCGCAAGCTTTCCTTTACCGGCTCCACCGAGGTCGGACGGGGCCTGCTTCACCTGGCTGCGGAGTCGGTGATCAACTCCTCCATGGAGCTCGGCGGCAACGCGCCCTTCCTGGTTTTCGACGACGCCGACATGGAGGAGGCCATCAGGGGGGCAATGATCGCCAAGATGCGCAACGCGGGCGAGGCCTGCACTGCGGCCAATCGCTTCTATGTGCACCGCAAGGTTGCCGACGAATTTACCCGGCGCCTCTCGGCGGCGATGGGCGCCCTGCGTGTCGGTCCGGGCCTGGCGGAGGGCACCGAAGTTGGCCCGCTCATTAACCTGAACGCGCGCATCAAGGTGGAGGAGCTCATCCAGGGCGCCCTGGATGCCGGTTCCAAGGTTTCGCTCGGTGCGCGCCAGATCGGAGGGGCCGGATACTTCTACGAGCCCACCGTGCTGACCGACGTGCCCGCTGACGCAGGCATCCTCAAGGAGGAGATCTTTGGCCCGGTGGCTCCGATAGTGGTGTTCGACTCCGACGAGGAGGCGATTGCCATGGCGAACGACACCGAGTTTGGTCTGGTTTCCTACGTCTACACCGGCGACATGCGACGCGGCATGCGAGTATCCGAAGCGCTGGAATCCGGGATGGTTGGACTCAATCGCGGTTTGGTGTCGGACCCCGCCGCTCCCTTCGGCGGTGTAAAGCAGAGCGGTCTTGGTCGCGAGGGCGGGCATGACGGACTCCTGGAGTTCACCGAGAGCAAATACATCGCCACCCACTGGTAGAGCCTGGCGCTGAAAAAACTCTGCAAGGGCCGGCCATTGGCGCGTGAGCGTCAAGGGTCGGCCCTCTTGTTGTCTCAGAGAGTGGCGGAAGCCCAGAGGATCGCTGCGGGGAGTGGCGGTGGGGCCGACTTGACCACGATTCCGCTGCTCAAAGGGCTAGGGCTGTTGCACTGCGTTGTAATTACATGCTATTGTTCTCGAGTTGCACTTAGAGATTGTCCTGGTGACGTAGGGCTCCGGAGGGTGCGTGGACGGCCGTCGCCGGCGGCCGGTTGAGTTTGCGAATTTTATGAACACTGCTAAAACGCGGTGTGCAGTGTGATTCGCCGGTACGGCGCATGCGGGTAGCGCCGTTCGCACGTTGGGATCGCGACAATGAATACTGGCTCTGCCTACGAGCTAAAAAGCGGGATCGCCGATCTCGCTCCGGAGATATTTCGCCAACGGCTGGTGATCGAGGGCATCCCCGAGCAGCCGATCAACGATGTCCAAATCCGCAAGTACCTGCGTGAGTTGGGAAGGGTCTGCAGAATGACTGTTCTGGCGGATCCGATCACGCACCTTTCCGAGGCGTACGGGTGGGCCGGCTGGGTCCATTGGGAAAACTCCGGTGCACATTTCTATGCATGGGAGAAGCCCTGCCTTTTCTTCAGCGTCGACGTGTACACCTGCAAGCCGTTCGACACCTCGGTTGCCGCGGAGTTCACACGCAAGGCGCTCGGCGCTTCCATGATCGCCTTCAAGGAGTTCTGACGTGGGTGTGCCGACAAACTCTCAACTCTTGGCTGAGCGTAACCAACTTCGTTCGCTGGCCGAGGAGAGCATGAACAAGCGAAGCGCGGCTCCCCTGGGCGTGTACGTCTTTGCCGCCGATGAACCTGGCGCCGAGCTGGCCCGCTCGGTCGAGGCCGAGGTCTTCCTCGATACCTTCGGGAACACTCCCGAGCAGCTCGCTGCGGAGTAC
>JAJYPE010000161.1 GCA_021795585.1 Actinomycetes bacterium
TTGGTCAACATCGTCCTCAACGTCTCGTTGGTCTACGGAGTGCATATGGGCATCGCCGGCTCCGCCCTGGGCACCGTGATCTCCCAGGTGCTGGTGGCAGTGGGGTACGTGTCGCTTGTCGCGGCCGCCCATCGGCGCAGCGGTGCCACCTCCTTCGTCGACCTGTCCTCGGTGACAGAGGTGTTCTCGGCCGGCGGTCCGCTCATCGTGCGCACCGCGGCGCTCCGAGTCGCGATCCTGGTGGCCACGTGGGTGGCCGAGGGCCAGGGAACAGTAGCACTTGCCGCATTCAGCGCGTCGATGACCGTATGGACGGTGCTTTCCTTCATGCTTGACGCAGTGGCAATCGCCGCCCAGACCAGCTTCGGGCGCTCGCTCGGGGCAGGCCGGCTCGAGGAGGCCCGCAAGGCGACCGGGGTCTTCGTGCGCCTTTCGGTGGTTTTCGGCCTGGCTACCGGAGTGCTCATGCTGGCGGTGGCGGGGGTGCTCCCGGAAGCCTTCACACGTGATCCGGCCACCAGAGCCACGATGTCCGGCCTGCTGCGCGTAGTCGCGGTGCTCCAGCCGGTCGCCTCGCTGGTCTTTATGCTGGATGGCATACTGATCGGCCTGGGGGATTTCGTATACCTGGCCTGGGCGCTATTGGCCTCGCTCGCGGCCTTCCTTCCCGCCGCCCTCTCCGTCCACTTCTTCCTTGACACGCCTGCCAATCTGTGGGTGGCCTTCGGGATTCTCATGATTGCCCGAGCGGTGACACTTTCGTCGAGAATTGCCAGGCGGGACTGGTCGAGCGCCTAGCCGCCCTGCGCTGGCGAGCCGCGGACCTAGAATGAAACCCGGGCCCGGCTCCGGCTGGCGCCATTGCACGACCAGGGTTTCTCGCGAGATGGCAAGCAGTACAGCTCCCTTCAACGCTACGGTGAGGCCGGGCGACCTACGCGTCGACCCGATGCGAAAGCGCGACCTGAAGCGCGTTCTGGAGATCGAACGCAAGGTCTATCCCACGGCCTGGACCATGAACGTCTTCCTCTCCGAGCTCTCCTACAAGAAGGAGCGCTCCTATTCGGTGGCCCGTATCGGCACCGAGGTGGTCGGGTATTCCGGGGTTATGTACGTCCTGGAGGACGCCCACATCACGAACATCGCTGTGGATCCCGACTACCACCGCCGCCATGTCGGCTCCGCTCTTATGTACTCCCTCGCCATGGAGGCGATCGATGCAGGCTGCAAGAATCTCACCTTGGAGGTGAGAGTCTCCAACCAGCCCGCCCAGCGCATGTACCAGAGCTTCGGTTTCATGCCCGTGGGGGTGCGCAAGGGGTACTACCAGGAGAGCAACGAGGACGCCATCATCATGTGGTCCTACGACGTCGACACTCCCGAATACGCCGCCCGCCTCGAGCGCCTTTCCCAGGAGAGGGGCCTCGGGGCCCGAAGGGGCCGCAGGCGCTGGCTTCCGTGACGGTCGGCGCTCGGCCAAGCCTTTGCCATCGAGAGGCAATTAGCGTGGTTGCGTGAGCGGACTGATCCTGGGAATCGAGACCTCGTGCGACGAGACCGCCGCGGCACTGGTGGATGCCTCGGGCGGCGCCCTTTCCTCGGTCATCGCCTCGCAGATATCGCTGCATCGCGACTTCGGAGGGGTGGTGCCCGAACTCGCCTCACGCGAGCACGCCAAGGTGATCCTCTCCGTGATCGAGCAGGCCTTCACCGAGGCGGGCCGCGAATTCTCCCCTGCGGGCCTCGAGGCTGTGGCCGTCACCAAGGGGCCTGGGCTTGCCGGTTCGCTGATGGTCGGCGTGGCCGCCGCCAAGGCTCTCGCCATCGGTTGGGGGCTGCCGCTGGTCGGCGTCAATCACCTCGAGGGGCACATCTTCGCGATCGAGCTCGACTATCCCGAGGTCAGTTTCCCCATGGCGATGCTGGTGGTCTCAGGCGGGCACACCATGATTGTGCGGGCCGAGAGCCGCGGGAACTACCAGATCCTGGGAGAGACCGTGGACGACGCGGCGGGCGAGGCCTTCGACAAAGTTGCCAGGTTGCTGGGCCTGGGATATCCGGGCGGCCCCGAGATCGAACGGGTGGCCATGGCCGGAGACCCCTACGCGATACGGTTCCCGCGGGCAAGGACGAAGGGCGAGTACGACTTTTCCTTCTCCGGGCCCAAGACCGCAGTCGTCAACTACGTAAAGAGCCATCCAGGTGCGCCGGTCGCCGACGTCGCCGCCTCGTTCCAGGCCTCGGTGACCGAGACTCTGGTTGAGAAGACGGTAGCGGCCGCGGCTGCCACCGGATGTGCTTCCATCGGCTTGTCGGGAGGTGTGGGTGCCAACACATTGTTGCGCGCGCTGCTTGCCCAGGAGGGCGAGAAGGCCGGAATGGCGGTCTACGTACCGGCAAAGCGGAACTGTACCGACAACGGCGCCATGATCGCCTCGGCGGGCCGTTTCCTGCTGGAGCGCTTCGGCCCTTCGGACCCTGAGCTCGACGCCATGCCGTCGCTGCGCCTGACCTGACGCTGTTGCGCGAATCCGTTAGCACTCAATGGATGAGAGTGCTAACGGAGGCACTATAGTGAAACCAAATCCACGACACAAGGAGGCTTTGCGAGGCATGCAGCTTCACCCCCTAGACGACCGTATCGTTGTCCGTCCAGCACAGTCCGAGGAGCGGACCGCCTCTGGTCTCGTCATCCCCGACACCGCCAAAGAGAAGCCCCAGCAGGGCGAAGTCCTCGCTGTCGGCCCTGGCCGCCGCGCTGACAACACCGGCGAAATCATCAAGCTCGATATCGCTGTGGGCGACACCGTCGTCTACTCGAAGTTCGGCGGCACCGAGATCACCGTTGACGGCGAGGACCTTCTGATCCTCTCGTCCCGCGACGTACTGGCCAAGGTATCCCGCTAATGAGCAAGATTCTCCAATTCGACGAGGACGCGCGGCGCTCGCTCGAGGCCGGCGTTAACAAGCTGGCCGACACTGTCAAGGTGACGCTGGGCCCCAAGGGTCGCAACGTCGTTCTTGCCAAGAAATTCGGCGCCCCCACGATCACCAACGATGGCGTCTCCATCGCTCGGGAGATCGAGCTGGAGGACCCTTATGAGAACATGGGCGCTCAGCTGGTCAAGGAAGTCGCGACCAAGACCAACGACGTGGCCGGTGACGGAACCACCACCGCCACCGTCCTGGCCCAGGCGCTGATCCGCGAGGGCCTGCGCAATGTGGCGGCCGGGGCAAACCCGATGGGCCTCAAGCGGGGCATCGAGAAGGCGGTCGCGGCTGCGGTCGACTCCATCGCCCGCCAGGCCAAGCCGGTCGAGGGCAAGTCCGACTTCGCCCAGGTAGCGGCCATCTCGGCTGCCGATCAGTCCATTGGCGACGTGCTTGCCGATGCGATCGACCGCGTGGGCAAGGATGGAACCGTTTCCGTCGAGGAGTCGAACACCTTCGGGCTCGAGCTCGAATTCACCGAGGGCATGCAGTTCGACAAGGGCTACTTGTCGCCTTACTTCGTAACCAACCAGGAGCGCCAAGAGGCCGTGATGGAGGAGCCCTACATCCTCTTCTTCTCGGCCAAGATCTCCTCGGTGAACGAGGTCCTGCCGGTGCTCGAGAAGGTCATGCAGACCGGCAAGAGCCTGGTCATAGTGGCCGAGGACATCGATGGCGAGGCGCTCGCCACCCTGGTGGTCAACAAGATCCGCGGCACCTTCTCCTCGATTGCCGTCAAGGCCCCCGGCTTTGGCGAACGCCGTAAGGCGATGCTGCAGGACATGGCGATCCTCACCGGTGGCCAGGTCATCGCGGAAGAGGTCGGCCTCAAGCTGGAGACCGCGACTCTCGACCTCCTGGGCCGCGCCCGCCGCGTCGAGGTGACCAAGGACGAGACCAAGATCGTCGGTGGCTATGGCGACAAGGCCGAGGTGGATGGGCGAATCACCCAAATCCGCCGCGAGATCGACGACACCGACTCCGACTGGGACCGTGAGAAGCTGCAGGAGCGCCTGGCCAAGCTGGCCGGAGGCGTTGCGGTTGTCAAGGTCGGAGCCGCCACCGAGGTCGAGCTGAAGGAGAAGAAGCACCGCATCGAGGACGCCCTTTCGGCGACCCGTGCCGCGATCGAGGAAGGCATCGTCTCCGGTGGAGGCACCGCTCTGCTCCGTTCGCGCGCAGATGTCGAGGCTCTCGCTGCTTCGCTCACCGGCGACGAGGCCACCGGCGCCACGCTGGTTGCCAAGGCCCTGGAGGAGCCGGTTCGCTGGATCGCCAACAACGCAGGCTTCGAGGGCGCTGTTGTGGTCGAGCACGTGGGTTCCGAGACCGGCACCGTTGGCTTCAATGCCCGGACCGGCCGCTACGAGGACCTGGTGAAGGCCGGCGTCATAGACCCCGCCAAGGTGACCCGCTCCGCGCTGCAGAACGCGGCTTCCATCGCCGCCCTGCTCCTCACCACTGAGGCGCTGGTTGCGGAGAAGCCCGAGCCCGCTGGAGCCGCCCCGGCAATGCCCGGTGGCGGAATGGGCGGGATGATGTAACTAGGCGCCTCCCGCGCCTTCCGGCCCAGCCGGAATCCGTTCGAAGGGCCCGGGCCGATGCCCGGGCCCTTCTCATTAACACGGCCGTTAACACGGACGTCGATCAGAAGTGCTCGTTCGGCATTAGGTTTTCATGTGAAGGACGCCTGCCGTCCCCGTTCAACGTGAGGGCCATTTGGGGGAGATCATCGAGCTTTCCAGCCGGTTTCGCCAGCTGGTGCCGAGACCAACCGGATCAAGGCGCATCGGCCGCCCTGAATGGGTGGACGAACTTGCCTCCCTGTTGCCCGAAAACCGCTACGCCGTGGCGCGCGCCTTCGAGCGCTCGCCCACCATCCCCAACTCGCGGCTGCGGATGCCCCCTCCTCCCCCCGACGCGGGTCCACAACGGCCCGCGGGCGTGCTGGCCATGCTGGTCGGGAAGCCCTTTACTCCCGCCCTTGTCTTCACCAGGCGGACCGAGAGCCTGAAGACGCACGCCGGGGAGATCGCATTCCCCGGAGGGAAGGTGGAGCCCGGT
>JAJYPE010000162.1 GCA_021795585.1 Actinomycetes bacterium
ATGCGCGGAGTGGTAATGGCGTCGAAGACGTCCGCGATGGCCAGTACCCGCCCTCCGACGGGGATCGCCCCGCCTCGGACGGCGCGCGGGTATCCGAGGCCGTCGGGGCGCTCGTGGTGTGACACGATCGCTTCGGCGACGTCGCTCATCTCCGGGTGCGCTTCGACGAGCAGGTTGGCACCGGTTTCCGGATGGCGCTTGATCAGGGCCCACTCGTCGGCGTCGAGCCGACCCGGCTTGGCCAGGATGGTGACGGGGATATCGATCTTGCCTAGGTCGTGAAGGTATCCCGCCAGCGCCAGCTCTTCCATCAGGTGGCGCGCCAGCCCGGCGGCCGCGGCCAGGCGGTAGGAGAATTCGGCCACCCGGGAGGAGTGCTGCGCGGTGGGGGAGTCGTAAGAGGCGAGCGCCTCTACGAAACGGTCCCGCACCGGTTCATGCTCGGAGCGCAAGACGATGGCTCCCCGCTTCACGCAGGCCCCACGCCGCTCGATTTGGTTGCCCCCGCCGGCGCTCCGGCCGGAGGATGGCTGGGTCCCGCTTTCGTTACCGGGCCGCTTCGGCGCGACGTCCTCTGGCAAGCTTCGGCCTCTCACTCCCAGGTCAGTGGCAGCCCGGCCAATGCGGTGCACCGGGATTCCAGAACGTTAGCAGCAACAACTCACCGATTCGTGACGCAGGTCACATTATCACCCGCACAATGTGAAAAGCAGGCACGGCCCATATCAGGAGAGCGACGCCCGCGGAGCGTCCAGCTCCGAGCGTGCCTCGGCCCAGGCCTTGTCGTATCCGGCCAGATTGCGTTCCTTCACGCTCTCGTACCCTCGGATCATGTCGGGAAGCCCTGCCATGCGCTTTATCAGCTCGGCCTGATCCGCTCCCGCCCTGCCCAGGGCCTCGAGCATGGCCGTCTCGTACTCGCGCGCCAATGCCCGCTCCCGCTTGCGCATCTCCGAACGGCCGAAGGGGTCGAGGCCGGTGCCGCGCAGGCGGCGCATGGCATGCAGAAGCGTCATGGCCGGCTTGGCACTTTTGTCGAGCTTGATCTTGCGCTTCATACCCAGTGCCCTCAGCATGGGCGGGTGAAGGAGCATGGTGGCCTTGGCCACTTGGGCGCCATCGCCGGCCGCCCACTCCAGGTGGAGGCGGGCAACCTCGTACTCGTCCTTGTAGGCGATGAGCTTGTAGAGGTTGGCGGCAAAGGTGAGGGTCGGCTCCTCATCGGCGCCGAAGACGGCCCCCGCCTTCTTTTGGAAGGCCGCCACACGTTCCAGGTAGCTCTTGGCGAGTGAGAGGTTCTGATAGGCGGCCAGGTCCTCGGCTCGATTCAGCGCCAGGTCCCGGCAGGCGCCGGCGGGAAGCCCGACCTTGTCGCCGAGGTGCGCAATGCGGGAGGAGGCCTTCTTGGCCGGGGCCTTGGGATTGAGCACGTTGTCGATGGCCTCAGGGTGAAGCACGGCCATGCGTCCCCATGCGAAAGCCTCCAGGTTGGTCTTTACGGCCACCTTGTTCAGCTCGAAGGCCTTGTTGAGGGAGTCCAGGCTTAGCGGGACCAGGCCCAGCTGCCAGGCCGCGCCGAGCACCATGACATTGGCGGGGATCTCGTCGCCGTAGAGCCTGTCGGCCAGTTCCTGGGCGGGTAGGCGGAAGGATCCCTGCGGGTTGGTGAAGCGGGCCAGAGCAGCCAGGGCGGCCTCGGGGGCCGGCCCCTCGTGCCAGGGGTCGGCGATCTCGCGCCCGTTGGGGACATAGCTGGTGGATACCACCGCCCGGGTCCGGTCGGGGCTGGCCACGCGCAGGTTCTTTTCCGCAGCCGAGCCGATCAGGTCGAAGCCGAGCAGCAGGTCGGCGGTGCCGGCGGGATGGGTGACCGCCTCGTCGCGGGGATCGGCGGTGATGTGCAGGTCCGAGATCACCGGGCCCGCCTTCTGGGAGAGGCCGGTCTGGTCCAGGCCGGTCATGTAAAGGCCGTCCAGGGTGGCCGCCACCTCCAGGATGGCGGCAAGCGTCACCACTCCGGTGCCCCCGATGCCGACCATGCGGATGCGGGTTCCCTGGGCGGGCACCCGGATCTGGGGGTCGGAAAGGGGGAGGTTGGGAAGGGAATGCCCCTTCCCCTTGCTCTTGCCTGGCTCGACCAGCAGGAACGAGGGGCAGTCGCCCTTCAGGCAGGAGCGGTCCTGGCTGCAGGAGCCCTGGTTGATCCTCGTCTTGCGCCCGAACTCGGTCATGACCGGCTCGACGGACAGGCAGTTGGATTTCTCGCCGCAGTCGCCGCATCCCTCGCAGATGCGCTCGTTGATGACGACGATGTCCTTGGGTGTCGAGAGCCTGCCGGCGCGGCGGCGGCGGCGCTTCTCGATGGCGCACATCTGGTCGTGGATGATCACCGTGGTGCCCGGCAACTGTGCCAGCTCCCGCTCCACCTCGGAGAGCTCCTCGCGGGGGCGCACCTTGATCTGGCGCGGCAGGTCGATGGTGCGGTAGCGGGTGGGGTCGTCGGCGGTGACGGCCACCTTGGCCGCACCCTCCAGGTAGAGCAGCTCGATCAGCTCGGGGATGGAGAGCTTGCCCTCCACCTGCTGCCCGCCGGTCATGGCCACCGCGTCGTTGTAGAGGATCTTGTAGGTGATATTGGTGCCGGCGGCCACCGAGGCGCGGATGGCGAGCGAACCGGAATGGTGGAAGGTGCCATCCCCCATGTTCTGCACGAAGTGCGAAGCCGAGGTGAAGGGGGACATGCCGATGAACTGCGCGCCCTCGCCTCCCATCTGGGTGACGCCGACCAGCGCGCCCCGATGCGAAGGGTTGAGCAGCACCAGGGTGTGGCAGCCGATCCCGGCCCCGACCACGGTGTCGTCTCCGGTGCGCGTGGAGGTGTTGTGGGGGCATCCCGAGCAGAAGAAAGGCGTGCGCTGTTCGAGAACCTCGATCTTGCGATCGGCTATGGCGTCGAGTTCGGCGATGCGCTTTTCCACGCCCGGCGCCTCGAAGTGCGCAAGAACTCTGCGGCCCGCCGAGCGCGCCACGTCGTCGGCCTCGAGCGCCCCGTGCTTGGGAACCAAGGCCAGGCCTTGGTCGTCGATCTTGCCGGTCACGAGCGGAGCGCCGGCACGCCCGTAGAGGATCTCCTTGAAGGCGGTCTCCACGAACGGGCCCTTCTCCTCGACCACCAGGATCTCCCGGAGCCCTTGGGCGAAGGAGACCACCGAGGAGGGGTCGAGTGGATGAAGGGCGGCCACCTTCATGACGCGGATTCCGGGGGAGTCGGCCAGGCCCATCTCGGCCAAGGCGGTGAGAAGGTCGAAGTAGGTGGTTCCGGTGGCGACGATGCCAAGGCTCGCCGACGGGGAGCCGTGGACGGTGTTGAGATGGTTGAGGCGGATGTACTCGCGCGCCAGTTCCAGGCGCACCCCCACCATGGTCTCCTCCATGGCGAGCAGGTTCGGCCCGAGAAGCTCGGCGCTGGGGCGATGGCGGTAGGGGCGGCCATTGATCTCGATGGTGGGAATGACCGCCTCGACCGGGGAGGCGAGGCGCAGCACGCCCGTCGAGTCGGCCACTTTGGTGACAACCTTGAAGCCCGCCCAGAGGCCCGAGACGCGCGAAAGGAGCACTGCGTGGCGGAAGAGGGTGATCATCTCTTCCGTGTTGCCGGGGAAGAGGACCGGCATGCCGAGAGCCGCCAGAGTGGCATCCGAACATCCCGGGACGGTGGAGGACTTGGCGGCGGGGTCGTCGCCGGCGAGCGCAATGGCGCCGCCGGTGGGTGAGGTCCCGATGATGTTGCCGTGGCGCATGGCATCGGTGGCGCGGTCAACGCCCGGGCTCTTGCCGTACCAGACGCCGGTTACCCCGGCGACCTCCTCTTTGCGCCAGCCTTCGAGGAGCTGTGTGCCCACCACGGCCGTGGCTGCGAGTTCTTCGTTGAGGCCGGGACGGAAGACCACGTTTCCGGGCTCAATCACCGCCCGCGATCGCTGGAGCTCGGTGTCGAGGCCACCCAGAGGCGAACCCTGGTACCCGCTGACAAAGACAGGAATGTTGCGCCCCGCCTCGGCGTCGGCCCGCGCGGAGTCGAGCAGGGCTCTCACGATTCCCTGGATACCCGAGAGGGGTACGCTCCCTTCAGCGAGCGTGTAGCGATCCTGAAGCGAGCTGAAGCCCGCCTTGTTCGATTGACTCATCACATCTCCGTGCGTGGCGATGCCCACTTGTCGCTCGTGGCGGCGGCACCTTTCCCGGCCTTGGCCATGCTCTAGGCATTGGCCCTGCCATGCGATGCCGGGCAAGCTTCTACCAACTGCGAGTCTACGCCAGGGGGTCGCTCCCACGGGTTCACGGCCCTGTGGATATTGCGAGGCAGGCGGCTGCCTATGTCGAGTGTCCCCTTGGCGCCCGGGTCCTGCCCACCGAAGGTGCCGGCCTGTGCTCCGTAGGTCGACTCTACCCGCCCATTCCCACGATCGGCTTATTGAGAACCGTCCCGCCCATGGAACCGTAGAAGTTGGCATCCCCGAAGCTGAAGACCCCTCCGTCGGAGGCAACCAGCCAGTACCCCTTGCCGTCGGGAGTGGAGGCCATTCCCACGATCGGCTTATTGAGAACCGTCCCGCCCATGGAACCGTAGAAGTTGGCATCCCCGAAGCTGAAGACCCCTCCGTCCGAGCCTGTCATCCAATAGCCCAGCCCGCCCAGGCCGGTTCCGGAGACCACGCCCAGGGAGGCCCGGGGAGCCGCGCCCAGGGCGAAGGCGAGTGCCCTCGGGGCCAAGGTGGCGATGATGCTCTCGGCTGCGCCGTTCAGGGGTCCGAGCGAAACGCTGCCCGCGAGGCCCGCGGCAGCCTGCGAGGTGGATACCGGGCAGGAAAACAGCGCTCCGCCCGGTGATGGTGTGCAAGTGATTCCGCCCAAGGAGACGGCGGAGGCCGGTTGGGGGCTGAAGGCGACCTGAAGCGTGAAGGCGAAGGCCGCGCGTGGCCCGGAGATCCCGGCCAGAGCGGGATCGGCTGCGAGCGAGATCGGCCAGGAACTCGGCTG
>JAJYPE010000163.1 GCA_021795585.1 Actinomycetes bacterium
ACAATCAGGGATTCAGCAGCTGGGCCTCGACGTTGAGTGCTTCGTACCCGTATACCGGGTCCATAAGCACGGGCAGGTACAAGGAGGCGTTGTCGGCCCGCGAGAAGCCCGCGTTGCGGTCGCTGGACCACTGCATAGGTGTGCGCACCGAGTCGCGGTCGCCCAGATAGATGTTGTCCCCCATCAGGATCTCATCCCCGTAATAGAGGACCGGCGATCCCGGAAGAGAAAGCAGCAGCGAGTGAAGCAGCTCGGCGATGCGCCGGTCGTTCTCGATGAGGGGCGCCAGGCGCCTGCCGATCCCCACGTTGCGCCGGGCGCGGGGGTCGCGGGCGTACTCCTGGTACATGAAGACCCGCTCCTCGTCCGTCACCATCTCCAGCGTCAGCTCATCATGATTGCGCAGGAAGGTCCCCCACTGGCAGCCCTCGGGAATGGATGGCGTCTCCAGGATCGCCGAGCGCAGCGGGCCCGAGGACTCCTTCTTGATGGACATGAACATCTTGGGCATGATCGGGAAGTGGAAGGCCATGTGGCACTCGTCGCCTTGGCCGAAGTAGTCCACCACGTCCTTGGGCAGCTGGTTCGCCTCGGCCAGCAGGATCTTGTTGGGGTGCTTCGCGTCGACCTCGGCGCGTATCCTGCGCAGGAATTCGTGGGTCTGGGGTAAATTCTCGCAGTTGGTGCCTTCGCGCTCGAAAAGGTAGGGTGCGGCGTCGAGGCGGAAACCGTCGATTCCCAGCGAAAGCCAGAAATCCAGGACGTCGATCATCGCCTGGCCAACTTCGGGGTTGTCGTAGTTAAGGTCGGGCTGGTGGCTGAAGAAGCGGTGCCAGTAGTACTGCTGGCGCGTCTCGTGCAAAGTCCAGTTGGATCGTTCGGTGTCGATGAAAATGATGCGCGCGTCCGGGTAGCGCTCGTTGGTGTCACTCCACACGTACCAGTCGGCCTTGGGGTTGTCACGGCTGGAGGAGGACTCGATGAACCAGGGATGCTGGTCGGAGGTATGGTTCACGACCAGGTCGGCCACGACCTTGATCTGGCGCCGGTGGGCCTCCTCGATGAGTGCGGCGACGTCGTCGACCTTCCCGTAGGAGGGGTGCACGGTCAGGAAGTCGCTGATATCGTACCCGCCGTCTTTCAGCGGGGACTGGAAGAAGGGCAGGAGCCAGACAGTATCGATGCCCAGCCACTCCAGGTAGTCGAGTTTGGCCACCAGGCCGGGAATGTCACCAACCCCGTCACGGTTGGAGTCGAAAAAACCCCGGACCAAGACCTCGTAGAAGATGGAGTTCTGGTACCAATTCGGCTTCAGCTCAAAGCCAGACATTGCCGCCCTTTGCATATGCGCTCTGGGTTGGATTGCTTGGCGCCCGCGCCTGGCGCCAAGCCAATAACGAGGCTACATCCCTCGCAACCCCGAACAACGGCCTTGTGAGAGGCAGCTCTAATCGGCGCCTCAGTCTTCCGGGCCCGAGCCCTCCGGCTCGATAAGATGTGCCACCTGCGCGACGGGGTCCAGGCGGATGAAAGCCCTCTCCCCGGACCAGCTGAAGGTCGAGCCGCTCACCCGGTCGTGCACGCGGAAGGCGGCCCCGGTCCCGAATGCTCGCCGGACCGGGCCCAGATCGATCGACCCCTCTCGGGCGTGCCGCGGAGAGAGGTTCACAACCACCAGCACCGCATCCCCGGCCGGCTCGGTCCGAAGATAAGCGGTGATCTCGTCGTTGTCACATCCGACCACCTCGAAGCCCGCCTGATTGGCGATAGCGGGATGAGCGCGGCGGAAGGAGTTGAGGGTGGCGATATACGGATCGAGCGGTGCGGGGGCGGAAAAATCCCGGTGGCGGAGCTGGTACTTTTCGGAGTCCATGTACTCCTCGCTATCAGGAGTGATGGGCTGGTTCTCCCCGAACTCGAAGCCGCTGTAGACGCCCCATGAGCCGGCCATGGTAGCCGCCAGTGTGGCACGGATCGCGAAGGCGGAGAGCGGCCCGTTGCGCAAAGGGTCGGCCAGGATGTCGGGGGTGTTGGTCCAGAAGTTGGGGCGCATGGTCGCCACCGCCTCTGCCGAGGCAAGCTCGGCCCCGTATGCCTCCAGCTCCCACTTTGCCACTCGCCAGGTGAAATAGGTGTAGCTCTGCGAGAAGCCGATCTCGCCCAGGCGGTACATCAGCTTGGGCATGGTGAAGGCCTCCGCCAGGAGAATCGCCTCGGGATGCTCGTTTCGCAGCCGCTCGCAGGCCCACTCCCAGAACGGCAGCGGCTTGGTATGGGGGTTGTCCACTCTGAAGATGCGCACCCCCGCCGCCAGCCAGTGCTCGAAGACGCCGTAGGCGGCCTCCCAAAGCGCCTTGCGGTCCTCCTCCCGGGCGGGTTGGAAGTTCACGGGGTAGACGTCCTGGTACTTCTTGGGAGGATTCTCGGCATATGCGATGGATCCGTCGGCGCGGCGGTTGAACCACTCGGGGTGCTCCGTGACCCAGGGGTGGTCCGGCGAGCATTGAAAGGCAATGTCGAGTGCTATCTCGATCCCCTTCGAACGCGCCGCCTCCACAAGTTCCGCGAAGTCCTCGGCGCTGCCGAGCGATGGGTCGATCGCGGTGTGCCCGCCATCGGCTCCGCCGATCGCCCAAGGGGAGCCCACGTCCCCCGCTCCGGCCACAAGGGAGTTGTTCCTCCCCTTACGCTTGGTGACCCCAATGGGGTGAATTGGCGGCAGGTAAACGACGTCGAAGCCCAGGGACGAAAGACGGCCGAGCTGGGCGGCAACTCCTTTGAAACCCCCGACCGAGCGGGGGAAGAGCTCGTACCAGGCGCCCACCGCCGCCAGGCGGTCCTCACAGCGAATGGCCTGGCCACGCGCGATGGTGGCGACCTCCAAGCGCACGGGGAGCCGGGCGAGCTGCTGCGCCGCCGGAGCTTCCAGGGCATCCAGGCGAGCCGCGGGTTCGAGCTGGGCATCCTCCAGCAGCTCAGCCAGTCGGCTCAGCTCGCGCCGGCGCGCTCCGGCCAGATCTCCATCGGGGCGCAGTGCCGAGCCCTGGGCCGAACCGTGTGTCGAACTGTGTGTCGAACCGTGGCCCGACCCGGCCGCCGGAAAGCGCGCCAGCTCGTCGTCGGCAGCCTGAGCTCGAAGCAGGGAAGCAATGTCGGCCAGCTCGAGGTCGCAGGACTCCCCTATGGCCCGCTTGCGCTCGGCCAGCTCGGCCAAACGGCCCAGCTCGTCCATCCACGCCACCACCACGGGCACATACTCCCCAGGCGTCGGGGGAGTCCAGACAGCGCGATAGCGGTCGTTGCCCATCTCCTCCAGCTGGGCCCACTCCGCCACCGCAAAGAGCGCCTCGCTGTCAGTCCTGGCGTGGGTGGCGGAGACGACTGTAAAGAGGGCGCGCCGCGGAAGCTTGGGCTCTCCGACTAAGTCGAAAAAGAATTCGAGGCGGATTCCGGCAGTGGCCTTGACCGCTCCCGACCGAAAAAGGGTCCTCGGGACCGCCTGGTGCACGAAAATTGGAGCACGCACACTCCGAAACTAGCTGGCCGACGGCGTCCGCGGCAATCGAACCGCTAGTTGGAGCGGGCGGAATCCGGCAGGCGACCTTGCCAGAAGCTCCATTCGGAGCCGTCCCCACCCGGTGGGAATTCGATATCCAGTTCAGTCAATGACGAAATGACCTCGCCGCACGACTTGCAGCGCACGGAGGTATCGGTCTCGCCGCCACAGTCGACATGCGTAACACGCGAAGGTAGGTCGTGGTTGCCGTAATACCAGCGCTCTCCCCACTCACGAACCGCAACGAGAATTGTGAAAATATCTTCGCCTTTTGGGGTGAGAATGTACTCGTAACGGGCCGGGCGTTCGACATAAAGCCTTTTTTCCATGAGGCCCGCATCCACGAGCCGCTTCATTCGCGTCGAAAGTATGTTCCTGGCTATGCCCAGGTGGCTATGGAACTCATCGAAGCGCTTTACGCCCATCAGGGCATCGCGGATGATGAGAAGCGTCCACCAGTCTCCTACGATCTCCAGAGTTTTGGCGATCGCAGATTCGAGGGATTCCCGCTCGGACTTGCGCGGCACGGTTCAATCACCACCCAATTTTGGTCCGCGGTTGACCGCTATAGTCACATTGGTCACTGCCCCTCCATTCGCCTCTGACAAGGACACTAATCAAGCCATCTATCAACCCGCAACTTCGCAAATATGCGATGACCTTACACCATTTTATTCAAAATGTGCGGCCGCGAAAAAGCTAGCCGCTGCGGGGGAATATACCCGGAAATCACTTGAATAGGTTGCAACCTACTACTAGTGCAGTGACCTGGGTATCTGATAACGGAGGGGCCCAAGTGGCGCTCGCGCCATTTCTACGTAAATTCCGCAACCCCTCGTACGGGGGACCCAAAAAAACACGCAATACCACATACCGGAGCGAAAATATCGACCTCAAGGCCAAGCCGCCCATGGCCACCTCTCCAACGCGGCAGGGGCCGCCGACCTAGACTTTGCCTGGCGGACGCGGCCTCCAACCAGCCCGGCGTCAAGAAAAGCGAGTCCCCAAGGAGTGGAAATGACCTCTTCGTCCGGCACGGAAACGGGCCTTAGAGTCGGCTTCCTAGGCCTGGGCCTGATGGGAAAGCCGATGGCTAAAAACCTATTGGCGGCAGGAAACCGGCTTATGGTGGCTTCACGCTCGCAAGGGCCGGTGGAGGAGTTGGTGCAAGCCGGGGCATCGGCGGCCTCCGGCTTGGCCGAACTTGTGGGCTTTGCCGAGGCGGTGATCACGATGCTCCCCACACCGGCCGTAACCCGCCGGGTAGTGCTGGAAGAGGGCCTTCTGGGGGCCATGCGGCCGGGAGCGCTCTTCGTGGACATGGGCACCGAGACGCCCGAGCTGGCCCGGGAGATCCACGCGCGAGCCGAGGAGCTGGGCATCGACGCGCTGGACGCCCCGGTCTCGGGCGGAGACACCGGCGCGATCGCCGGCACCCTCTCCATCATGGCAGGAGGAGGCGATCGAGCCTTCTCCAGGGC
>JAJYPE010000164.1 GCA_021795585.1 Actinomycetes bacterium
GGACGCCGTCGAGGTGATCGCCGAGGACGGAGCCGTCATCGCCAAGGGCCTGGCGCGTTTAGGTGCGGACGAGCTCGGCATCGAGCTGGATCGCCGCCGCGCAGGGCTGGTTTCGGATTTCTCGGCCATGGCGATGCATCGCGATGACATGATTCTGCTGGAGCCCTAGCCCGTCACTGACATGGCGGTGCTCATTAGGCTGGAGGGGGATGAACGATCTCACCTCAGCAAACTCCGAGCTTCTTGCGTTGGCGGGCAGGGTGAAGGAAGCCTCGCGCTTAGTCAGGCTTGCCTCCGCCCAGCAAAAGAACGACGCACTGGGGTACATGGCGGAGGGCCTGGAACATGCCGGCGAGGAGATCCTGGCGGCCAACGCCGATGATGTCGATCGCGCCGGGCGCGATGGGATGCCTTCCACCCAGGTGGATCGGCTGCGGCTAACCAAAGCGCGGATCTCCGACATGGCCGCGCAGGTCCTTGAGGTGGCCGCGCTCGCAGATCCCGTTGGCCAAGTGACGCGAGGTTACCGTCTGGCAAACGGCCTGGCCGTAAGCCGCGAGCGCGTGCCTCTGGGCGTGGTGGGGATCATCTACGAGAATCGGCCCAATGTCACCTCAGATGCGGCCGCATTATGCCTGAAGAGTGGCAACGCCGCCTTCCTGCGTGGCTCCTCGGCGGCATTCGCCTCCAATCGCGCCATCGCCTCGGTCCTCTCCGAAGCGCTCGCCAAGGCGGGCCTGCCACGAGAGGCGGTTGCATTGGTGCCGGACGCCTCCCGTGAGTCTGCGGTGGCCTTCATGCGCCTGCGCGGATACATCGACTGCCTGATTCCGCGTGGGGGCCGGTCTTTGATCGCGGCGATCGAAGAGCACGCGACGGTCCCATACATCATCGACGGCGAGGGCAACTGCCACATCTTCGTAGATGCCAGCGCCGACCTTGACGCAGCCGAGAACATAGTCCGCAATGCCAAGGTGCAGCGGCCGAGCGTATGCAACGCCGTCGAGACGGTGCTGGTGCACCGGGCGGTTGCGCCGGAGTTTCTCTCACGGATTGACCGATTGCTGCCAGAGGTCGAGATCCATGGCGATGGGGAGACGTGCACGGCGATAAGCCGTGCCGTGCCGGCCACGGAGGAGGATTGGGCCACCGAGTACCTGGATCTCAAGCTCGCGATTCGCGTCGTGGATGGCGTCGAGGCGGCTGTGGATCATATCTCCCGCTACGGCACCGGGCATTCGGAGGCAATCCTGACCAACGACTACGCCAATGCCAACCTCTTCGTGCGCGAAGTCGATGCGGCGGCGGTGTTGGTGAATGCCTCGACCCGCTTTGTCGATGGCAACCAGCTCGGCCTGGGAGCGGAGATCGGCATCAGCACCCAAAAGCTTCACGCGCGTGGACCCATGGGCCTGGAGGCCCTGACGACCGAGCGATACGTGATCGAGGGCAACGGGCAAGTTCGCGGCTGAGGCCGCGGGAACGGATGGACCAGTGAGAGCTACGGGCGAGGGATTCGCGAGCATTTCAGGGGTGGGTGAAGCATTGGCTCAGGCCTCGTACCTGTCGAGCCAGGAGATCTCCACCACGGTGTACCTTGCCACGGTTCTGGGCAAGCCGATCCTGGTCGAGGGGCCGGCGGGAACCGGGAAGACCGAACTCGCCAAGGCACTTGCCAGAGCCCTCGATGCCGAGCTGGTGCGCCTACAGTGCTACGAGGGCCTCGACGATGCCAAGGCGATATACGAATGGAACTACTCCAAGCAACTGCTGCGCATCCAGGCCGCCAGGGCGGCGGGCGATGACCCGGCCGACTGGGACGCGGTCAAAGAGAACATCTTCTCCGAGGAATTCCTGCTTCCGCGGCCCCTGCTCCGCGCGATCTCCCTGGACGAACCCGTCGTACTGTTGATCGACGAAGTCGATCGGGTGGAGCTGGAGACCGAGGCGCTCTTCTTGGAGCTGCTTTCGGATTTTCAGATCACGATTCCCGAATTTGGCACGGTCTCCGCCACCCGCCAGCCGATAGTCATCCTCACCTCGAACAACACTCGCGAACTTTCCGAGGCGCTCAAGCGCCGGTGCCTTTTCCTGCACATCGGGTATCCGAGCAAGGAGAGGGAGAAGGCCATCCTCATGCTCAAGGTGCCGGGGCTGCCGGAGGAGCTGGCGGCAAAGATCGCCGACTTCGCGGCCATGCTTCGATCGCTGGACCTGAAGAAGCACCCGTCCATCTCCGAGACTCTCGACTGGGCGGTAACCCTGTTGACCTTGGACGCCAAAGACCTCGATCCGGCCATCGTGGCTTCGACGCTCAACGTGCTTCTTAAGTACCAGGCGGACGTGGAGAAGGCCCGGGCCAAGCTCGGATAGGGGCCTGCCATGATCGACCAATTGGTTTCGTTTGCCGACGCACTTCGCGAGGCGAAAGTCCCCGTTTCGATGACGGAGGTGCTTGACGCGACCTCGGCAGTCGGAGCGCTGGGCGAAATAGACCGTCCGACGTTTCGGACCGCCCTGTTCGCGACCATGATCAAGGACGAGGGCCACCGGGAGGTCTTCAACCTCCTCTTCGACGTCTTCTTCGCCAATCGATATCCGTCGGCCGCCCAGGGCGAGGAGTCCACGGACGACCACGCCGGGGCGGAGACGCCGAGCGGGGCGCAGGAAGCCGCGGGCGGGGGTGGAGGTGCCGACGAACTTCGCAGGATGATGATAGAGGCGATGCTGGAGGGCGATATGGCCCGACTGGCCCGACTGGCCCGCGCCGCCGTAGCCCGCCATGGAGGCATGGAGAAGGGGCGCGCGGTGAGCGGCGTCTACTACACCTACCGCACTTTGAAGCAGCTCGATGTCGAAATGGTCTATGCCAAGTTGCGCGAGGAGCTCGCCGGGCAGGAGGGGGAGGGCGCCATCGGCGAGGCCATCCTTACAACCAGGGTGGAGGAGCTTGTCGCCCAATTACGCCAGGCGATCGATGCCGAGGTAAGGCGCATGCTGGTGGAGGACCGAGGTGAGGAGGCCGTGGCGCGCACCATGCGCCCACTCCTGCCCGAGGACATCGAGTTCATGCAGGCTTCGCGCGACGAGATTCAAAAGGTCCGGCGGGCGATAGGCCCACTTGCGCGCAAGCTGGCGACGCGGCTTGCCAAGCGCCGCATGAGCAGCAGGAAGGGGCCGTTGGATTTTCGGAGGACTTTTCGGGCATCGCTCGGCTACGGAGGGGTGCCGGTAAAGCTGGAGTTCCGGCCACCACGCCTTTCCAAGCCGGAGATCTTCATCATTGCCGATATCTCCGGTTCGGTTGCCGCCTTCGCCCGCTTCACCTTGCAGCTCGTCTACGCCCTTTCGGAGGAGTTCAAGAAAGTGCGGAGCTTCGTCTTCATCGATGCGATCGATGAAGTGACGGGCTTCTTCGAGAGTGCGGAATCCATCGAGGAGGCCCTGAAGCTTGTAAACACCAAGGCCAATGTCGTGCATGTGGACGGCCACACGAACTATGGGCATTCTTTCGAACAATTCCAGGAGACCTACCTGACCCAGCTCTCCAAAAAGTCGACGGTCATCATCCTCGGAGACGCGCGGAACAACTACCACGCCTCACGCGCGGATCTTCTTGGGGAGTTGCGCTCCAGGGCTTCCCGCCTCTACTGGCTCAACCCCGAGCCGGCTTCCTACTGGAACTCCGGCGACTCGGTGATAAGCGAGTATTCCCGCCATTGCGACGCGGTGGTCGAGTGCCGGAACCTGCGGCAGCTCGAGGCCTTCATCGAGCTGATCGTCTGAGGCGGGTTCCAGGGGGGGGCCTAGCTGATCCGCAGCCGCGTAGGGCACCGGTAGGGAGGCGTTTGGGGATCGCCGGGCATGGCGGACCGTTTCCAAGCACCGATGTGGGTCGTCCGTCCGATTCGGCCGTGGTGGGCTGATCGGCGATCGAAAGAGGTCGCGGTGAGCGGGTGTGGCTCGGCCGGTGTGATCCATATAGGCGGCGAACCGGCCGAGGCGGGGTCTTTTGGCGAGGCGCGCGTCAAGCGAGGAGGCGGCCCGCAGGGATGACTCTTAGTTGCCTGGGCTTACCGGACGTCGGTTTGTATCGAGCCTCGCCTGGAGCGATCAGCAGGAGACGTCGGCGTCGTAGTTGCTCATGAAGGCGGTTTGAATGTACCAGGGAATCCCACCGGCAAAGGGGTTGAGGGCGCCCGTGGAGCTGTAGAGCGAGGTGCAGGCCGCAACCCCGTCGGATGAGTAGAACCAAAGCGGTATCGGTCCACCTCCGGGGCCAAGTATCGTTGCGCCGCCACCGCTGGTTGTGCCCGTGGTGATTTGGGCGTACATGGTCGCGTGACCCGAATAGATACCGGCAATGATGCCTTGCTGGTTGAGGTAGTCGACAGCACCTTGGATGGCGGCCGTATTCAGCGCCGGGTCGGAGGACCAGTAGTTGGTGGCACCCTCGACGTCGATCCACCAAATCGGGGAGGAGACGCTGGCTGCGTTGGCCTGGGCGAAGGCGTAAGCGGCGTCGTTGTAGCCGTAGTTGTAAGCCTGGTCCGCGAGAGTCGAGGAACCATGCGGTCCGTCCATGTACTGCGAACTCGGCGTGGAGCCCCATGACCCGTTGACGATGGGGAGTCCCATGAAGGTGTAAAGCTGGTAGCTGCCCTGGGCCCACGCGGCTTCCTTGGCCATGCAAGTGTTGGAGGAGCTGAACGGCCATCCGTTCACTTCGACCATCACGAAGGTGCCCGTGGTGGGCGGCGCCGAGAGTCCGCATTGGAAGTTGCTGACGTCGAATCCCACGGCGCCGGTCATGGACGAGACTATGTAGGTAGCGGAATTGAGAGAGACCACGGGTGCGGGCAGCGCCGTGCCTCCTTGGGAGCCGAAGAACGGCGCATCGCCGAAGGAGAAGATGCCACCGTCGGAGGCCACCAGCCAGTACCCCTTGCCATCCGGGGTGGCGGCCATTCCCACCACCGGCTTGTTGAGGGTCATGGCGCCGGTGGAGCCGTAAAAGT
>JAJYPE010000165.1 GCA_021795585.1 Actinomycetes bacterium
GCCAGCGCCACTGCACCTCCGTCGTCGACGGCCTAGCCAGCGCCACTGCACCTCCGTCGTCGACGGCCTAGCCAGCGCCACTGCACCTCCGTCGTCGACCACGACCACTGCACCTCCGTCGTCGACGGCCTAGCCAGCCGCGCCAGTCGCAGTACCGATTCCCTTTTCCGGTTGCGACAACCGTAGGGTCATCCGCTGTGATCTTTCATGATTTCGCAACACAACGGATGCCCCGATAGACGGGTTTCCCGGAATCGGGATGCTATGGTTTACCAAACTAAGGAAATACGCGTGAATTGCTTTAGTTTTGCGCGATTCCATAGGGGGAACGGGGCAAGTGCTCCGGTAGTTCGATACGCGAATGGGGGCGGGCGGTTTGGTTTTACCAACGCCGGGGGCCAGTGGCCACGAGTAGCGGATCCATGGTCGCCAACGGCGCCGGTCCTGTCCGTGGAAAGGATGACGTGGTGGCATCATCATCGCCGGACTTTGTCGGGGGCGGCGCGCCGCTTATCCACCTGGCCGGGTTGACAAAGCGATTCGACCAGTTCGTCGCAGTCGACAATCTGAACCTCGATATTGCCCGCGGCGAGTTCATCTCGCTGCTAGGGCCTTCCGGCTGCGGCAAGACGACCACCCTGCGGATGATCGGGGGGTTCGAGGACCCGACCGAGGGTGCGATCTATCTCGAGGGCCAGGACATCACCTATGACCCGCCGTATCACCGCAACGTGAACACGGTCTTCCAGTCCTACGCCCTCTTCCCGCACTTGACGGTCGCCGACAACATCGCCTTTGGCCTTAAGCGGAAGAAGGTCGACAAGAAGGAGATCACCGCACGCGTAGGACAGCTTGCGGAGATGGTCGGGCTTGCCGACTTGGTGAAGCGCAAGCCTCGGGAACTCTCTGGCGGGCAGCAGCAGCGCGTTGCGCTGGCCAGGGCGCTGGTTAATCAGCCGAAGGTGCTCCTACTCGACGAGCCGCTCTCGGCCCTTGACGTGAAGTTGCGCAAGCAGATGCAGCTGGAGCTGAAGAAGATCCAGCGAGAGGTCGGAGTCACGTTCGTCTTCGTCACCCACGACCAGGAAGAGGCGATGACAATGTCCGATCGCGTCGCAGTCATGTCTGAAGGGCGCCTGGAGCAGGTGGGAAGCCCGGAGATGGTCTACAACGAGCCTGCCACGGAGTTCGTCGCCACCTTCCTGGGCGCAGCAAACCTGCTGAGGGGCAAGGTAATCGAGGCGGGCCAGGAAAGTTGGATCGTAGAGCTTGGCGGCGGAGAGAAGGTTGCCGCAAAGCCCAGCCCACGCGGCCAAAGAACAGAGGTTACCTTCGGAGTCCGCCCTGAAAAGATCAGCCTGGTGGGGACTTCCGATGAGCGGGATGTGGTGGCCAACCAGGTCTCGGGCACGGTCGCCCAGGTTGTTTTCTTCGGGGTGGCAAGCCAATACCTAGTTGTGCTGGCGGATGGGACCGAGGTTTCGGTGTACCAGCAGAATTCATCGCGCACGCGGAGCTTTTCCTCCGGTGAGCGCGTCGGGGTCGTGTGGGATCCGGAGGCGAGCTTCTCCTTGTGAGATTTGGACAGTTCCGCTTGGGCGTGCAGCGCCCGTGGGGCTGAGGTAATGGGGAAAGGAACAGTCGCACCAATGACAGATCAGCCGGAGATCAACCCACTTCAAAACATGGATCCCTCGATCACGCGAGGCTTTACCATGCCACGCATAAGCCGCAGGGGATTCCTCGGTTTGGCGGGCGCTGGAATGCTCGGAGCCATTGCCGCCGCTTGTGGGGGTTCGTCATCATCCACGGGAAGCTCCACCGGAGGCTCCTTCTCATGGGCCACCGCGAAGAAGGCGGGCGTGCTCGACTTCGCCAACTGGCCGCTCTACATCGACCAGAACACCGTGAACGGCAAGACCGTCTACCCGACGCTCCAGCAGTTCACCAAGGAGACCGGGATCAAGGTCAACTATCAGGAAGTCATCCAGGGCAACTCGAGTTTCTTCGGCAAGATCGAGCCCCAGCTCAAGGCAGGCAAGGCCACCGGATACGATCTCATGGTCATTACCGACGGCCCCATCCTCACCCAGCTCATGATGTACGGGTGGCTGACGCCGCTGGACCACTCCTATCTGTCCAATTTCGGGAAGTATGCGGGCACCAACGTCAAGAACCCGAGTTACGACCCTGGCAACAAGTACTCCCTGGCCTGGCAGTCGGGCTTCACGGGTATCGGGTATAACCCCGATCTGACCGGTGGGGAGATCACCTCGCTCGCCTCCCTCTTCGACACGAAGTACGCCGGCAAGGTGGGGATGCTCGCCGCGGTGGATACCCCCAATCTGGTCATGATCTATCAGGGAGTCGACCCGACCACCTCGACCCAGTCCGACTGGACGAAGGCCGCCTCCCTCATGAAGGACCAGAAGAACAAGGGGATCGTCCGCAAGTACTACCAGCAGGACTACATCAACGCTCTGGAGAACGGGGATATCGCCCTCTCGGTCGCCTACTCCGGTGACATCTACCAGGCCAACCAGTCCTCCAAGGGCTCCAACCTGAAGTTCGTCGTCCCGACCGAAGGCGTCTTCCGCTGGACGGACAACATGTGCATCCCGGCCCACTCCCAGCACCCCGTGGACGCGATCACCTACATGAACTACGTCTACAACCCCAGGGTTGCCGCCACCATGGCCGAGTACATCGACTACATGACCCCGGTCCCCACCTCGAAGAACTACGTCATCCAGGACGCCAACGCCTCGAGCGGCTCCAACAAGGCCGGCCTGCTGGCCATGGCGGACAGCCCGCTCGTCTACCCGACCGCTGCCGACTTCGCCCACGCCTACTACGGGCCCTCCCTCGACCCCACCGCCTATCAGACCTGGAACTCGATCTTCCAGCCGATCTTCCAGTCATGACCCTCACTGCCGAGGCTCCCGCTCCTGGAGAACTGCGGCGCCCGAAGCTGCATCCCGCAGTGCGCCGTCGCCACTTGATGAAGCGCTTTACCTTGGTGGGCCTGCTGGTGCCGGGCGGGGCGTGGTTGGCGTTGTTCTTCATTGCGCCGATCGCCACCCTGCTTATCCTGTCGTTGTCCACCGGCAATGTCGGGCTTGGGTGGCACCTCAGCTACACCTGGTCGAACTTCAGTCAGTCGATCACGTCGTATGGTCCGGAGTTTCTGCACTCCTTCGAGTTCGGGACCGCGGCAACCGTCATCGCCCTGCTGATCTCCTACCCGGCCGCCTACTGGATCGCGTTCTACGGGGGGCAGAGGAAGACCGCGTATCTCCTGGTCATTCTCCTGCCCTTTTACGTGTCGCAGCTGATACGGACGATATCGTGGCAATTCATCTTGGCTGACCAGGGCATCTTCCTGTCGCCCCTCAAGGCGGCGCACGTGCTGCCGCAGAACTTCCATATCCTCGCGACGCCGATCGCGGTAATCGGCGGCCTGACTTATGCGCAGGTGCCCTACATGCTTCTGCCGATCTTTGCGGCGCTCGAGCGCATCGACCGCAGCTATGTCGAGGCGGCCAAGGACCTGTACGCCAACAAGTGGCAGGCGGTCCGGCGCGTAGTGCTTCCCCTGTCGACGCCTGGCATCTTTGCAGGGGTGCTGCTGGTCTTCATCTCCGCCGTCGGCGACTATGTCAACGAGGTGATCCTGGGTGGGACCGGCACCGGCGTTATCGGCAACGTCATCAACAGCCAGTTCTTTGTCAATATGAACTACCCCTTTGCCGCTGCACTCTCCCTGGTGCTCATGGTGGCGCTCCTCATACTGGTGATCATTTATTCGAGGGCGCTCGGAACCGAGGACCTGATGGGCGGAGGCACCTACTGATGGCTGTTGGCACCGCTCCCGCACCTTCGATGGGCACGCCGGCTGCCCCGGTTTACAAGGCCCATCACACACGGCGCTTCAAGAGGCCGGACTTCCTTCACCTCTACACGATGTTGCTGATGGTCTATCTCATCATCCCCATCGCGGTCATGGTGCTGTTTGGCTTCAACAACACCCGCGGCCGTTACAACCTGGTTTGGCAAGGGTTCACGCTCAAGTGGTACCGGAACCTTTTCGCGATCGGCCAGCTCACGGGAGCCCTGAAGGTATCGCTTTACTTGGCCGTCCTGGTGATGGTGGTGACCACGGTGATGGGCACGCTCATGGCCTACGCGATCCACCGCTACAAATTCTTCGGCAAGGGTTTCCTGAACGTCGTCCTGGTGATGAACATCTCCTCCTCATCGGTTGTGATCGGCGCCTCGCTGCTCTCGCTCTTCGTGGCCTGGAACGTTGCGCTGGGCCAGTTCACGATCTTCGCCGCTCAGGTCATGTTCTCGATTCCCTACGCCGTGATCACGGTGCGGGCCCGCCTCGCCGTGCTCGACCCGGCAATCGAGGAGGCGGCCAAGGACCTTGGCGCACGTCCGATCGTCACCTTCTTCACCGTGACCTTGCCGCAGTTGCTGCCTGGCATTCTGGGCGCCGCCGCACTGGCCTTCGCACTCTCGATCGACGACTTCGTGACCACCAGCTTCGTTTCCGGCACCACGCTCACCTTCCCGCTCTGGGTCTACGGCTCGACGCGTGAAGGTACACCTCCTCAGGTGAACGTGATCGGAACATTGATCTTTGGCATCGGACTCGTAGTGGCCGTCCTGTCGGGCATCATCAAGGAGCGGCGCGACAAGGCGCGCCTGCGCCTCATCAATGGTTAGGTACCGGAAAGTGTGGCGGCCGGGAAGCGGGTCTTGCGCGCCATGCGAACGAGTTCGGACGAATTCACCGTCCGTTGAAGGATTCTCACGATGGGAGAGGTACGGGGTCGGAATCGACTTCGAAAGCTGCGCCTCGGAGTGAGATTTGGACAGTTCCGCTTGGGCGTGCAGCGCCCGTGGGGCTGAGGTAATGGGGAAAGGAACAGTCGCACCAATGACAGATCAGCCGGAGATCAA
>JAJYPE010000166.1 GCA_021795585.1 Actinomycetes bacterium
TCGCAATGATCGCCGAAGACGGAGAGGAGGCGGCCAGCCTGCACGATGCTCCCCGGCTCACGCCGGCAAGCCGCGTGGACGAGGCCAGGGCGGCCAGGCACCTTGTCACCACCTGGGACGCAAAGGAGTAGGTGGGCGCGTCCCCTCTTGGGCTAAGGTTCATTCTCTGGCCCGGGATGGGGACGCTCTCCGGCAGCCCGGCGGCAAGGACACATCCCGGGCACGCCCGTCCAAATCTCAGAACGGGACCACCAACCGAGGAGGTGACATGCCGTCCAGCTCGCTGCAAACCCCCACGTTGCAGACGGCCCGCCTGCGGCTTAGGCCCTTCGACCATGGAGACGCGACCGGCCTTTTCGCAATGCACGCCAGCCCACGCGTGATGCGCTACTGGGATGCTCCACCCTGGAGCGAAATCACGCGGGCCGAGCGTTTCATCATTGCTTGCCGGCAGATGGCGGACGAGGGTGCCGGGGTGCGGCTGGCCGTGGATCGCGCCGGTGACCGGTCTTTCATCGGCTGGTGCAGCCTGAGGCAGTGGAACCCCGACTACCGCAGTGCATCGCTGGGCTACTGCTTCGACGACGCGGCGTGGGGAAACGGGTATGCGACGGAAGCCACAGGCGCATTGCTGGGATGGGCCTTTCCCGCGCTGGACCTGAATCGGATCCAGGCCGAGACCGACACGCGGAACGTGGCATCTGCTCGAGTCCTCGAAAAGCTCGGCTTTGTACGTGAAGGCACTTTGCGGGAGAACTGCATCGTGAGCGGCGAGGTATCCGACTCCTGGATATTCGGCCTGGTGAAGCGAGAGTGGTCACCACTGGCAGAGCAGCTCCGGGCCCGCTGAGGCTCGCCCCTCCAAGAGACGGGCCGGACTCCAGGCGATGGCGATCCTTGAGGGGGAGGCCGCGCCTCCCTGGCACGTGAGCGTCGGGAAGGGACAGTCCCACTTGTTGCCTGTCCGATAACCTGGGTACTGCATGCCCCGAAGCCGGCGACGCGCCGGGTCCAGGGAATGCGGACACCCTCCCCTCTGCAGGAGGAACGGTTCATGAGGTACACCAGGCTCGGCTCCACGGGGCTCGTCGTCTCCAAGCTTTGCCTGGGGACCATGACATTCGGGGTGCAGGTGGACGAGGCCACCTCCATCGGAATACTTGACGCCGCCCACCAACACGGCATCGACTTCCTGGACCTGGCAGACGTATATCCATTGGGTGGAAGCCTGGAGACGGTGGGGCGGACCGAGGAGATCGTCGGAAGGTGGCTCAAGGGAAGGCGGTCCGAGTTCGTGATCGCCACGAAGTGCGGGGGGCGCATGGGTGCCAGGGCCTTCCAGGAGGGTAACTCGCGTAAACACATCATGGACGCAGTCGAAGGCTCGCTAAGGCGCCTGGGAACCGACTACATCGATCTTTACCAGCTGCATCTGTACGACCCGCAGACTCCGATCGAGGAGACGCTTTCGGCGCTGGAGGACCTCGTGCGCCAAGGCAAGGTGCGCTATATCGGCGCCTCCAACTTCCTGGCCTGGCAGCTGGCGCGGGCGCAGGGCGTCGCCGCGGCAAACGGCCTAACCCGTTTTGCCACGGTGCAGCCGCGCTACAACCTCCTCTTCCGCGAGTTCGAGCGCGAGCTGCTCCCTTTGTGCGAAGTCGATTCCATCGGGGTGATCCCCTACAATCCGCTGGCCGGGGGAATGCTAACGGGCAAACACGATCCCGCCTCGGAGCCGACCCCGGGCACCCGCTTCACCCTGGGAACCGCCCAGGGCCGCTATCAGCGCCGCTACTGGCACGGCTCTGCCTTCGAGGCGGTCGCCGATATCGGCCGTGTCGCCGCCGAGGCGGGTCTGAAGACCGCCACGCTAGCGCTGGCCTGGGTGCTTCACAACCCGGTAATAACGGCGCCGATCATAGGCGCAAGCGCGCCGGAGCAGCTGGTGGAGACGGTGGCCGCTCTCGAGGTGCAACTTGGGAACGACGTTCTCACCCTGCTCGAGGAGATCACACACCACTTCCGCTTTGGGGACGCGGGCCTCTAGACGGTCGGCTCAGGCTCTCGCGTCGCCCTTGCCACGGAGGGGAGGCGGGCGCCGCGGGAGCGGACCACCAGGAGCGCTATGGCCAGCACCAGAACTACCCCGGCATCGACTCCCAGCTCGAGAATTCCGTGGCGGAAAGCGCGCGCCGGCAGCTTCGCGTTGGCGGAAAGTTGCGCGCCAAGCACCAGAATCCGGCGAACCGAGGAGATGATGCCGATATAGAGGAACGCCTTGACCTGGAATCCCCCCTTGCGCAGGTGCGCCACAACCGTGGAGAGCAGCTCGAGGATGATGATGGCGAACAGGACGTCATTGAGGACTATCGCCAGGTCGGCGGTGAGGGACGTGGAGAGATCGAGACGGTACAGATCTCGAACCGACTGGATGATCACGAAAGCGGACATCGTGACCAAGAGCACGGCCACGGCGATGTAGAGTATCTTCTCGGCCCAGGCGATTATGGTGCTGATCGGCCCGGTTGCATCCCATTGCGGCATGCGAAAAGCCTAACATTGTCGCCGCAGGTCCGAAGCGTGGGGCTAGAAGCTCTCGGACCGGTTCTCAACGATGCTGCGGCGGTGGATGATCACATAGGTTTCCGCGATCTTGTCGTGCAAGGTCTGGCGATCGCGGTCGAAGAGCATCCACAGGTTGTCAACCAGGAAGAGGAGCTGTCCCAGCAGTGGTATGGGGGTGAACCCGAGCACCTCGCTGGCCAGGTAAACGGCCACTCGCTTGGATGACCGGCCATAGCCCGGGGTGTCCATCAGGGTCGATACCACCTGGATCCCCGCCACGTAGCAGCCCAGCGTCCGCCCGGACCCCCTACCGATAAGGATCACTTCGTAGGCGGTGTAGACCACCACCATCAGCGAGGTGAATACAAAAGCGGCGTGGTAGAAGGCGGCGCCGCTGGTGGCGCCGGTTATCGAGGTGCCCGGTGCCACGACCTTGGCCAAGGCGATGACGATCATGAACACGGCTAGCTCGTCCACGAGGGTGGAGAAGACCCTTCGCCAGAAACCCGCTGGGGTGGTGCCGAAGGTGACGTAGGGGTTCAGACGCCCGTGCGCTTCCGAACTGGAAAATGACATCTAGGTTTCTCTCCGTAGGCAGCCTGACAAAAAACCCTACTACGCCTCCGCGAGAGCAAGACAAACCAGGCAGGGGGCAGGCGAAGCACCCAATCGGACGTCCCGTGGTAGGTTCGGCTCCAGAGGGTCGGAGCTGGCCCGGAATGGAGTTGAGCTTGACGGCAGCTACGGGCAGGAGAAGGCCGAAATCCGATGCGCTGGTGCTCTTTGGAGCATCGGGCGACCTCGCCCAGAAGAAACTGCTCCCGGCCTGTTATCGTCTCGCAGCCCGCGGCCAGCTCCCATCCAAGGTCATCGGCGTCGCGGCAACCGCGTGGAGCGACGACCAGTTCCGCCACTACGCCATCAACGCGATCAAGCTTGCCGGTGAGGATGTCGACATCGAGGTGCTCGACAGCATGTGCGACAGCCTCTACTATCTCTCCGGCAACTACCAGGACGCCTTCCTCTTCGAAAAGCTGGAGGCGGAGCTGGCGGGATTCCATCGGCCCATTTTCTACCTGGCGGTTCCGCCCGACATGTTCGAGACGGTGGTGGACGGGATCGCCGCCCGGCGACTGAACCGGGCAGCCAGGGTGGTGGTGGAAAAGCCATTCGGACGCGACACCGAGTCGGCGATGGATCTGAACTCCCACCTTCATCGCCACTTTCCCGAAGATTCCATCTACCGGATCGACCACTTCCTGGGCAAGGAGCCGGTGCAGAACCTGATGGTGTTCCGCTTCGCGAACTCCATACTGGAACCGATATGGAACCGCAACTTCATCTCCAGCGTTCAGATCACAATGGCCGAGAACTACGGAATCGAAGGGCGGGGTGCCTTCTACGACCGCATCGGAGCCACCCGTGACGTGGTCCAGAACCATTTGCTCCAGCTTGTGGCACTTCTCGCGCTCGAGCCTCCCGCCTCCGGCGACCCGGACGCCCTCCGCGACGAGAAGCTGAAGGTACTCAAGGCGATGCGCGCCCCGGAACGGAGTCAGGTGGTGCGCGGGCAGTTCGAAGGGTATCGAAGCGAGGTCGGCGTCGACCCGCGTTCGGCAACCGAGACCTTCGTCGCCTTTCGCACCGAGATCGACAACTGGCGATGGGCCGGAGTGCCTTTCCTGATCAGGACAGGCAAGAATCTGAACGCCACCTGCACCGAAGCGGTTGTGCGCTTCAAGGAGCCCCCCTCGCGCCTATTCGGCGAGGCCTCCCCTGCTTCACTGCTTCCCAACGAACTTCGTTTCGAAATGAAGCCGGCGGAGCGGATCACCTTGCGCCTGCATGTAAAGACCCCCGGCTCGGAGATGGTGCCCATGCCGGTCGACCTGGAAGTGGCCGACCCCGGTCTCTCGGCCAGCACCACCGAGGCCTACCAGGTCCTGCTTGGCGACGCCATGAATGGCGACCTGTCGCGCTTCGCCCGCCAGGACGCGGTGATCGAAGCATGGCGGATCGTCGAACCGGCCATCTCCGACCCCCCACAATGCGACATCTATTATCGCGGCTCACAGGGTCCCATTCGGGCGAATGCGCTGGCGCAGGACCTGGGAGGATGGGCCTCCTGGGGCATGGACGGTTGATCCGCCGATAGACGCGCCAACGGGCGCTGCGCCTCATAGGGCGCCGGATCGTTAATATGTCCAGTGCCCGCCCCGGGCGCTAACGTCCGGGCCCATTCCCCGAGGAGACTGCCGCATGGCGCTGCCTGGCGCAGTGATAACCGCCAACCTTGCCAACGGCATCTATCTCCGGCTCGCGTTCGGGGCCTTGGCGATCTTCGTGCTCGGCGGC
>JAJYPE010000015.1 GCA_021795585.1 Actinomycetes bacterium
ACTGGTGCGAGCCGATGTCGTGCTCTTGGCCCAGGACGCCTTGGAGCGCTGCTGGGCTGCCGAAGCCGAGCGCCATCGTGCCCTGGCCAAGCGCATCGACGAGCATCTCGGAGGCATTGGACAGTGGTGGATGACTCCAGGCTGCCTGCTGTCGAGCACGCCTGCGCGGAGCTGGTTGCCGCTGGCGCGAGGGTCACCTTCGCCGCGGTGGCACACAGCACTCCGGAATCGCGCGCTCGATCCTGTACCGCACTCAAACCCTCCGGTTGGTCGTGGAGGACTTCCAGAGGCGAGGGCGGGATGCCAACACCATCTCCGCCCTGTCACTTCGGGCGCAACCGGGGTCTCCCGCCTGCATATCGAGAACGAGATTGCCTACGTGACCTTGGAAGTAGGCTGCTCGAGCGGCGGATGATCATGATCATGGCCGTTGAGATCATCCCGATCCCAAAGAAGTTCACGTCCGTCGCCTGGGTCAAGATCCTCGATGCCCAGGGCACCGCGGAGTGTCCAAGCGGCAAGTCGGTCTCGATTCACATAAGTCTGGAACCCTAGGCAGGCCGTGCGGCACAGCGGTTCCAGCCCGTTGCGCTGCGCGTGGCTAGTGCGATAGGTCGCGCGGCCTTAGGGATAGAATGTCATTCACGCTGAACCCCGGAGAGGTGCCAGAGTGGTCGAATGGGACTCACTGCTAATGAGTTGACCTGGGAAACTGGGTCCGAGGGTTCAAATCCCTCCCTCTCCGCCAGTGTCATCCCCTTGGGGATGGGCTGACCGGGTCGTACCGGGCGCAGCCGCACTATCATGGTTAGTCCCGGGCGAGTGGCGGAATAGGCAGACGCGCAGGATTCAGGTTCCTGTGTCCGAAAGGACGTGGGGGTTCAAGTCCCCCTTCGCCCACCATTCTGATGCGTCGGGACATAGTGAACAGATGTCTCGCGTCATTGCAAAGACCGAAGGATACGGCGGGCGGCCACAATCGCCCGCCTTTTGACGTTCCAGGAGGCCTTCGGCGATGCCGTTCCGGCCGGCACCACCACCATCCCCGATCAGTGACGCCTTGAACCGGTTCTGAGGCGTGCCGAGCCATGGGCTGCGGAAAACCACGACCGATAACGTACGCGCGCCGCCTATGGCACACACAGCTCCTGTTACCAGCGATAGCCAGCAAGTGCCTAGCCCTCCCTGAGCGGGTAGGGAGTAGGGCGGCTCTCGCTTGCTTCAGCTGTTACTCATCACTTAGGTTCGGTTTCTCCGTGCCTTGAGGCGACCCAGGAAAAGTTGACACAGTACTCAGGCCGCGTGAGCGGCCCTCGATAACGATGTCCGTGGCCACTGAGAAGTCCCCGCTGATGGCCAAGAAAAGTCCCCACTCTTCACCCGTTCAGTAACGCGGTGCCCCTCCGGCCGGAGAGATTGGTGGTGATTCTCCTATGGCTGTCAAGCGGCATTTTTCGCGTCCGAGGTAGCGGGTTCACCTCCGCCCAGCATCGCCTCGTGACGCAACGCCAGGTCGGTGTCGTAAAGCAGTCCGCGCTCGAGCTCTGAGATTCGGTTAGGCCAGCTGCCGAGCACGTCGGCGACGCTGGCCAGGCTCAGGCGAGCCTCCCGCAGATCGACACCTGCCAGGGGCGGATCTCCGCCAAGCGGCTGCTGGTACTGGCCAGTGCCTCCGGGTACCGGGGAGCGCGAGGAACTTCCGCCGACTGGTGGCCGAGGTCAATGCCACCCTGCACTCAGAGATCCAGGAAATGCCCCTGGAGCGGCTGGTGCGGGAGAGCGAGCTGCTCTTTGGGCTTCCCGCCATGGGCATAGAGATCGCCAAGCGGGAGTGGCGAAAGGTGGAGAGGCTGAGATGCGTGCGCTTCGGATCAGCCCGCTACTCGGTGCCTGTTAGCAGCGCCCACTTCGCTGGTGGGCCAACGTGTGGAGGTGCGGCTCAATCCCGCAGGTCCGCCTGGAGACCATGAGCAGTACCGGCCGGCCCTTATCGGCCCGCCCCAAGGCGACGCTGCAGCGGCTTCATCCTTGGGGCACCCGTTGATGCCCTCGACTCCGTTGCGGAGACGGCTGTACATCCCAGCCAGGCATCACCTGCGTGTGGCAACCAAGCGGGAATCGGAGGCATTGCGGGCCCGGTCGCAACCTTGGCTGACCCTCAGCACCTGCTTACATCAGCCTGCTACCAGGCCGCCAAGCACTTGGCGGCGATACGCAATAGCATCAAACAGGTGGCGACGAGCGTCGAGGTGGCACAATGACGGAGTGGGATGGTTCTGGCTTGCCGCCCGCCGCGCAAAGGCGCATGGACGGAATCGGCAAAAGCCGAATCCGGTCGTCCCTTCTATCGATTCCGGGTGCAACCGGAATTGAAACCGTTGGTTTCCGTCCGGCAAGCGAAGTGATGGGCGCAGCGGTGCTCAATATGTCGTGGGCTGCCATGCCGTCCTGTGGCATGACATATCAGTCTTTTGGATACGGACAAAGTCCGATGTTCGGCAATGCGCGCACGCTGAACAACGGAGTAGGCCCTGCGTCCTTGTCGGGCCGCGGCTATCCGTCCTACGTGGATGTCATAAATTCGGGATGGTCCCAGGCGATCGCCCGGATGCTGGGCGAAGCCGGCGCAGTTCATGCGGATGGGGTCATTGATATTCGGCTATCGCAGAACCAGCTCGGCTCCGGAGCCGTGGAGTTCGTCGCCATGGGCACCGCCGTTACTTCGATGAGTACCCGTCATTTGAATAAGCCTTTCAGCACCCACCTCGGAGGGGTGGACGTATCCAAGCTTTTGCGGTCCGGCTTTGCCCCGGCATCTTTGGTCGTCGAGGTGTCGGTCGCCATTCGACACGACGACATGACCACCTATAGTCAATCGAATGTCTTCGCACCGAACACTGAGGTGGCGGGGTTTACGGACTTAGCTCGGTCAGCCCGGGCCAATGCGCGCGAACGCCTCCAGCATGCCGTCAAGCGAGCGGGAGCCCAAGGCGCGATCGTCGACGACCTGTCGATGAGGATATTCGAGTTCGAGCCGTATGACAACCACCGTGACCACGTTGCCGAAGTTCGCGTCGTCGGCACTTCGATTACTGCGTTCCAAAGTACGTCGGCGCCTCCTGGCCGTTCACTTTCGATACTCCCTTTAACTGACAAGGCAAGGCATAGATAGCAAATGGCATCAGAAACTCTTGATCCACGTACCCTGGGAATTCCGGACGACGCCATTAAGCGCCTGACGGAAATGAAACCCGGTCAGAGCACCAGCCTTTTCACTTCCGACCTCTCGGTAAACGAGTTTCTCCTCGTGCGCGAAGCGGGATTTCGACCTCTGGGCCTGGTCTTTGGATCAAGCATCTATCACGTCGGTCTGCAGGTCGGACGATGGAGTACCAACCAAGAGCTGGACACACTTACTTCGGCCATGTATCACGCTCGCGAGCTGGCCATGGCAAGAATGGAATCAGAGGCCAACCTATTGGGCGCCGACGGCATCGTAGGCGTGCGCCTCGAGGTCGAGTTCAAAGAGTTTGGCAACGACATAGCCGAATTCATTGCCGTTGGCACCGCGGTTGTCGCCGAGGACGCCAGCCGGGATTGGCGGAGCCAGGGGAAGCCGTTCACGTCCGATCTCTCCGGCCAGGATTTTTGGACACTCATCCAGGCGGGCTACGCGCCGCTGGGCATGGTGATGGGAAGCTGCGTGTATCACATTGCCCATCAGCGCATGTTCCAGTCGATGGGGAATTTCGGCCAAAATGTCGAGATTCCACAATTTACAGAGGCACTCTACGACGCGCGCGAATTGGCTATGACCAGGATGCAGACGGAAGCCGAGGACCTGCATGCCGAAGGTATCGTTGGAGTGCAGCTCCTGGCGCTTCCTCACCACTGGGGAGGCCACACCACCGAGTTCTTCGCGATTGGTACCGCTGTGAAGCCGATTGCCGAAAACCATGTCATCGCCAAGCCGCAACTCGTGCTTCCGCTCACCGACGACTGATAGTGGAACCCCTTGAGCCGTCAAGCATAGATATGGTTGCCGCCGCATTGCGCGCGGACGCCTCCGAGGTGAACTTGATGATGAATGCCCTCGTCACCAAGGTCTCCTTTATCCTGCCGGCGGCGATGCTTCAGGTGACCTACCAGCGTACGATGTCGGATCGCGTCGCCAGGCGGCCCGGAATCCCGACGCGCATTTCGATGAAGTTCGAGGACCGGATGGCCGAGGTGGAACTCGAAGGTGCCTCAACGGTAAAGTTCAACGTCCATCAAGTAGTGCGTGGCGTAGTGATCTCCCGCCGAGAGGTCTCTGCCCAACAGTTCTTCGAAATCCTCGCCGAGGAGTTTGTCAACTTGGCAGCTCATTCGCAGGCGGCGCGCGTCGCTCTTGAACGGATCATTGAATAGTTGACGCCGGCCCCGAGTGGTATCCGCGCGCCCTGGCGGGCAACGCAAAGGCTCAGGTGGGCGGCGAAGTCCTGACCTGGTACCACTTGCATCTTGCCCTCGAGCACCTGGAGTGTGTCACCAATGGGGGGACCCAGATTCCGGATAGGCGGTGTCCGTGCCGGTCGGAGCCATTGGTCGATGCACCACCGTTTTGACGTGCCGGAAATCGCGACGGGTGTCACGGCACTATCTCCCGACACGAGGTCCAAGTCGTCGTGCATCCGCAATGCCGCAATACGACCGACGGGATCCACACCGGACCGGCACGAAAAACCCGACTGCTACGCGTCTATGTATTGACTTGAATTTTGGGGCGCGATCGGGGCCAGCCAGCATTCCCTCGTCAATCGATGCCGAAGACCCGCATTGTGAGGGCAAGCATCCGGTAATACCCCACCAAGGCGCAGAGTTCGAATAGCGCTTTTTCGCCGGCACTCGCCACCACATACGTGTAGGCGGTATCGGTCAGCGGCTCGCCCCGGCACAGCGTCGTGGCTGCGACCAGCAGTGCAGCCTCCTGCGGACTTTCACCTGACGGGGCCCTACCGGCACGGATCGCAGTAACGTCTGCGGTGTTTAGGCCGGCCGCCATGGCGATGGGATGATGGGCGGACCACTCGAAAGAGCTCTCGTCGTGGTTGGCGACCATCAGGATCACCGCTTCTCTTACGCGTGCCGGCAGAGAGGATTCGTAACGGATTGCAGCTCCGAGGGCCTGCATATGAACCCCAAGCGCCGGGCTCAGCAGCATGGGTCCGAAGGGACCTCTGAGCGAGCCGTCGGGATCCACGGCTGGGGAGAGGGTTCGGTCCTGTGCTCTCGGGCCGCCGACGATTTTCTCATACAGGCTCGCTTGATCAGGACCTAGATCCTCTGGAAGTCTCCTGGCCAAGCGCTGGTGCCGATCCTCCATCTGTGCGCGCTCCTCCGTTTTCGTTGGGCCAAAAGGAGCAGCCAACCTTGGTTGGGACGCCGCCGGATGGCCCACCGACTCACCCATCCGGCGCCAAGCTTACGGCGGAAACGGGTTGGAGTTTGTGATCGTATCCGCAATGTCCAGCTCAGGATCGGCTCCAGGTGAGGGGTGGTCAAGGGCGCGGTCAAAACAGAGGTGGCATTTTCAACTAATCTGTAGTCGTGGGGATGGCTGACATAGAAAACAGACTTGAACGGTTGATCGAAGGTGCCTTCGGTCGACTGTCGCGTAAGGGTCTTCAGCCCTCGGAGCTTGGTAAGAAAGTCGTGCGCCAGATGGAGCTGGAGAAGCGTATCGGCGTGCGGGGGCCCATAGTGCCCAACCATTACATGATTCTTCTCTCGCCGGACGATTTCGAGTCGATGACCGATATCAGCACTGCGCTGCACTCGGAGCTGCTTGCCCTGGTTCAGGAGACCGCCCGGGAGCGCCGCTATAAGTTCGTGGGCTTCTTGGAAGTCGGGGTCGACGTGGACCAGGACATTCCGCGCGGCACCTTCGCCATCGAATCGCAATACCAGGAGGATCCGGAGTATTTTGGCCACCTTTATTTGGAGATGCCAAACGGCATGCGGGTGCCGCTGGCGGACACCCCGGTCACCATCGGGCGCCTGCCCGGCAGTACGATCGTCATAGACGAGCCCCGGGTTTCCCGGCGCCATGCCGAAGTCACCATGACCGAGGATGGGGTGGTCCGGGTTCGTGACCTCGGTTCGACCAACGGCACTCGCCTGAACGGGGTTGCGGTGACGGACGGCTCCGCTCGGGAGGGTGACGAGATCGATGTCGGTGGCGTGAAGATTCAAATAGGTCGTCAGTGACTCATGCCGCTTGGCTTGCTGGATCTGTTCAAGTATCTGTTGATTGCCCTGATTTGGCTGTTTTTCCTACGGGTTATCAGAGCCGTGTGGGTGGAGGCGAAACCTTCCACGCCTAAAGTTCCTGCGCGGTCACGCCGCAGATCCAAGGAGACCGCCGTCGCCTCGCCGCCACCGCAGACTGCGGCGCCGGTTGGAGCCGTACTGCGACTCCGCGTCACCCCGCCCGCAGGGGGAGCGTCCCATAACGCCGAGATCCGCGCCCAGGGAACAGTCGGGAGGTCAAGTGCCTGCGCTGTCCCTATTGGCGAGGACGAGTTCGCCTCGAGTGTCCACGCCCGTATCTTCCAGAACGGGTCGGGGTTTATGGTCGAGGACCTCGGCTCGACCAACGGCACGAGCCTCAACGGTACCCGGATTGCCCGGCCCACTGCTGTCTCCAAAGGTGACAGGATCGTCGTGGGCAGGACCGTCTTAGAGGTGATCTCCTGATGGAGATCACCTGGGGTCAGGCGAGCGACATCGGACGTGTACGCAAGAGCAACCAGGATTTCCTATTCGCCGACGGGCACGTTTTCGTGGTCGCGGATGGCATGGGGGGTGCCAACGGCGGCGAGGTCGCTTCCCGGCTCGCGGTCGAAGGGTTCGTGTCCCGCGCTGCCTCGGCCAACGACGTGCAGGCTTTGAAAAGTGCGGTGTCCGGAGCCAACGAAGATGTGTTTCGTGAGGGCCAGGCCCACGCCGAGCTCGCGGGCATGGGCACGACGCTGGTGGCGGCAGTCGTCACCGAGGAGGCCGATGCACTGAGGGTACTGGTTGTCAACGTCGGTGACTCTCGTGGTTACGTGTTGCACGAAGCGGATCTGACCCAGATAACCGAGGACCACTCCTGGGTTGGCGAGCTGATCAGAGCAGGCAAGCTTTCACGTCAAGAGGCCGAAGTCTCCGCGAGCCGGCACGTTTTGACCCGGGTGGTCGGGGTGGCCGGCGACGTGGAGCCGGACCTGTGGGAGCTGCGCCCGAACCCTGGGGACAAAATCCTGCTCTGCTCTGACGGAATCACCAATGAGCTGGCCGACCCGGAGATCGGATCGGTGCTCATGAGCGGAGCCGATGCAAAGTCGACTGCCGAAGCGTTGGTACACCGTGCGGTCGAGGCAGGTGGGCTGGACAATGCGTCCGCGGTTGTGATCGACTTCGGGCCGGCCCAGGCCGGTGCTCCACCTATGCCGCTGAGCATGGCACGTACCGGCGTCCCGGTACCCAGGACGATGGTTCCGCCGGCGCCAGTCATGATGACGGTGCAGTCGGCTCCCATGCGCGGACCCGACCTGCACCAGATTCCCCAGCCGCTCGCCCGCTCAAGCTTTACCAAGGCCGGGACTGTGCTTCGAGTGGTGGGCTTCCTTGCAGCACTCGCGTTCGTGGTCGGCATTGGCGTTTATGGCATCACCAACTACGTGCGCGGGTCGTACTTTGTTGGTGTTTCGAACAATCAGGTAGCGATCTACCAGGGCAGGCCCGGAGGGCTACTCTGGTTTTCCCCTCACTTGGTGACCGTAAAGAGTCTTCGCTTGAGTGACCTGCCCTCCGCCTACTGGGGTGAACTGCGCAGCGGGGTGGCCGAACCCAGTTTTGCCGCGGCAACCAAGTACATTTCAAACCTGGAATCGCAGGTCAAGCAGTTCAGCCAGTCCGGTTCAGGGACAACGTCCTCCACAACCACTACCACTACCGGAGCTGGGTGATGAAGCAACGTATCCGCATCCTGGGCGTATTTCTGTTGCTGCTGTTTGCCGTACTTTTCGTGCAGCTCAACCACATACAGCTGCTCGAAGCCACCAAGCTTGCCAATGCGCCTGGCAACTCACGCAACCTGACAAACCAGTTCTCCACTCGACGGGGGGCGATTCTCACCGCGGACGGCCAGGTCGTAGCGGAATCGGTCCCGTCGAACGACATCTATCACTACCAGCGCACCTATCCCAATGGCAAGCTCTATGCCGACGTGAGCGGATACGATTCCATCATCTACGGGATGGATGGCATCGAGTCCTACTACAACAGCTATCTGAGCGCCCACACGGCCCCGCCGTCCTCGCTGTCATCGCTCATCAATCCCACCGTCACGACCGACAACGTGATTCTCACGATTAACTCCAAGCTGCAGCAAGTTGTGGCTAAGGCTTTCGGCTCCCTGCGCGGCGCGGCCGTGGCAATAAACCCCTCCACCGGGTCGATCATCGCGATGTATTCGAACCCCTCCTACAACCCCAACCTCCTCGCCTCGCACTCGGGATCGGTGGAGACTTCGGCGTGGAAGAGGTACCAAGCCGATCCGGCGCAACCCATGTTGGCCCGGGCGTACCGGCGCAGCTACCCACCGGGCTCCACCTTCAAGGTCGTAACCTCCTCGGCGGTTTACGATCACAACCCTTCGCTGGCCACCAAGAGTTTTCCGTACCTTACGCAGCTCAAGCTGCCTGACACGACCAACTACCTGGCTAACTATGCTCACGAGCTGTGCGGTGGGACCATTCCCACGCTGCTCGCGGTTTCCTGTGACACCGGATTTGGCGCCATAGGACTCGCCCTTGGTGCAAGCACGTTGGCTTCGGAGGCCCATGCCTTCGGCTTTGGCCAAGTGCCACCGCTGGATCTCTACGGCGTTGCGGCCTCGACGTTCCCTTCGGTCTCCCTGCTTTCCACCCGCCTTCCCGATGTCGCCTACTCCGCCATCGGCCAGTACGACGTCCAGGCAACGCCGCTGCAGATGGCCCTGGTGGTAAGTGCCGTCGCCAACAAAGGTGTGATGATGGCCCCGCACTTGATGAAGGAGATAACCAACCAGCAGGCCCAGGTGGTTAAGACCTACTCGAACCATGTGTGGCGCGTGGCGACCAGTCCCTCTACGGCCGCTCAGGTTACAAAGCTGATGGAGGGCGTCGTAACTCACGGAACCGCGCAGGGGATCGCCTTGCCGGGCGTTACCATTGCCGCAAAGACGGGAACCGCGCAATTGAACTTGACGTCCACTAATCAGGCCAGTCCACAGGGCAACGACAACTGGATGGTCGCGTTCGCTCCGGCGCAGCACCCCACCATCGCGGTCGCGGTGGTGGTTCCTGCGCAGCCCGGCATCAGCTCCGCTTCGACGGGCGCGCAGTATGCGGGACCGATAATGAAGGCAATTCTCGCCGCCGCACTCGGTATAGGAAACCAAGGTTAAGGAGCAACGTGGCCCAGCCCTATGGTAGCCGCTACGAGATAGTGGACAAGATCGCGCGTGGCGGCATGGCGGATGTCTACCGCGCCCACGACCTGCTTCTTGACCGCCCGGTCGCCCTAAAGGTGCTCTTTGCCGAACTGAGCACCTCCGAGACATTCGTAGAGCGCTTCCGACGGGAGGCCACCGCAGCGGCCAACCTCGCTCATCCCAACATCGTGTCGGTCTACGACTGGGGCCGTGAGGAGAGCACCTACTTCATCGTCATGGAGCTCATCGACGGTGAGACTCTGGGCTCACTGATCCACCGCCGCGGACAGCTGGAATTCGATTACGCGGCCGCCATCGCCGCAGACGTTGCCTCGGCACTCAATTATGCGAATCGTCATGGCGTGGTTCACAGGGATGTCAAGCCCGGCAACGTGCTGATAGCCGAGGATGGGCACGTCAAGGTCACGGACTTCGGAATCGCCCGCGCCCAGACCGCCCACGAGGACCTTACCCAGACCGGGTCGGTTATGGGGACCGCGACTTACATCTCACCCGAGCAGGCCGAAGGGCGCCAGCTGGATGGCCGAAGCGATCTCTACTCCCTGGGCGTGGTCCTGTATGAGATGATCGCCGGAGAACCCCCGTTCACCGGGGATTCGACGGTTTCGGTTGCATTGAAGCAGGTTAAGGAGCAGCCGCCCCGCCTAACCACGCTTCGAGCGGACGTTCCCAAACCCCTCGAGGACATCGTGGCGAAGGCGATGCGCAAAGATCCTGAGGCGCGCTACGACACCGCACAAGATTTCAGGGCAGACCTTCTCCGGTTCATCCAGCGCCGTCCCGTCGAGGCGTCCCGCGAGGGCGCGGGCGCGATGGTCGGTGGCCCGGCTACGGAGGCGATTTCCGGCCTTGCGCTTTCCAGCCAAGCTACCGAGGCCATACCCTCGGAGTTCCGCAACTCCACCGCAACCATACCCAGGGTTCCGGCCGACAAGCAGCGCAAGCGTGACAACCGGGGAACCATCATCGCCATCATTGCCGCGGTGTTGGTGCTTGCCGCATTCATCGGCATCTTTGCGCTGGTGAGGGGCAACTTCTTCGGCAATTCCAAGCCGGCAGTGGCGACCGTGGCCCTGCCCAACGTGGTTGGGAGCAGCGTTTCGCAGGCCGGTAGATCCCTGACCTCGAAAGGCCTTACCTATAAGGTCACTTACAAGAAGTCGTCCACGGTGCCCCAGAACACCGTGATCTCGCAAACCCCCTCGGCGGGCACCTCGGTGGACAAGGGCTCATCGGTGGGCCTCATCGTGAGCTCGGGCCCGGCTCCTGTGACCGTGCCCGATGTCGTCAACCAGACCGTCGGCAACGCCGAGTCCCAACTGGTGCCGCTTGGCTTCTCAGTGGCCACCACATATGTAAATTCCTCCAAGCCCAACGGTACGGTTACCAAGCAGACCCCTTCGGCAGGCGTCAAGGCTGCGCCGGGGTCCACGGTCACCTTGACCGTTTCCAATGGGCCTGCCACGGTTGCGGTTCCGAACGTGGTCGGACAACCTCTGGCCCAGGCGGCAAATACACTCGGGACTGCCGGCCTGCAGCTCGGCAACGTCAGCTATCAGAGTTCCGACACGGTGCCAAACGGCTCGGTGATCTCGACCAATCCGGTCTCCGGAACGCAGGTTGCGCCTAACACCAGTGTGGACGTGGTGGTCTCCTCTGGATCCGCGACCACCACTACGACCAGCTCGACGACTACGACCAGCTCGACGACTACGACCAGCTCGACGACCCCACCCCCAACCGGCTAACCGGCACTAGGAGGCTTGGGCTTCAGGCACCGGTGGCCGAGACGAAGTTGGCCACCATCTCCTTGCCATGGCTGGTATAGATCGACTCGGGATGGAACTGCACTCCCCAAAGGGGGAAGTCGCGGTGGCAGATGCCCATCACGAGGCCGTCTTCGCTCCGGGCCGTCACCCTGAGCTCCACGGGCAGGCTCGATTCCTCGACGATCAACGAGTGGTAGCGAGTGGCGCGGAAGGGGTTTTCGAGCCCCTCGAACACGCCGGTTCCGTCATGGGAGATCATGGAGGTCTTGCCGTGCATTGGCACCGGCGCCCGAACCACGTTGCCCCCGAAGGCCTCCGCCATGGCCTGGTGTCCCAAACAGACACCCAGCACCGGCGCCAGGCCGGCCATGCGCGAGATGATTTCCACCGAGACCCCGGCATCGGCCGGCACTCCCGGTCCAGGGGATATGACCACTCCGGCGTATCCGTTCTCGGCTTCGGCGGCCCCGAGCTTGTCGTTGCGGATCACGACCGGCTCGGCGCCCATCTCACCCAGGTATTGGACGAGATTGAAGACGAAGGAGTCGTAGTTGTCGATCACCAGGATACGGGGGCGGGTTCGCATAGTCTTTTAGAAGCCTAATCATTGGCGCAGTACCCCTCGTGGGCCGCGGCGCCCCGGTGGCAGCTAAGGAGAGAGTGGCCGATGGCGCGCTCCAAGAAGACGTCAATGCGGGTGCCGGCAGGAGCCGGAGGCAGAGCGAAGGCCGCCGGCCGCAAAGTCGGCGCCTCGAAGCGCTACACGCCGCCGGTGCCGATGTCGAGCAAGAGGTCCCGGCCATGGGTGGCCGTGGTTCTTTTCGCTCTACTGGGCTTGGGCGTGTTGGTCATCCTTCTCAACTACCTCATCGTCCTCCCGGGTGGCGCCTCGAACTGGTACCTGCTTCTTGGACTGGCCTTGATGGCCGGGGGCTTCCTGATGGCGACCCGCTACCGCTGATCGGCGCAGTTAGGCCGATAAGCCGGGAGGCTAGGTTGTTGGCGTGTACGAGAAGACAAAACTCAGCCCCGAAGCGATAGCTGCCCGACCGATACCCGGCTTCACGCGCGCGGTATCTCCGCGTTTCAGTGCCGACGGCGCATATCTCTACTTTCTCTGGCCCGAGCAGGGCGCCGAGCTGAGCCTGAAGCGAATCAATTGCGCTACCGGGGACGAGCAGCTGATTGCGGCGGCTGGGGAGAAGCCTGAGCTGACGCTGGAGGAGGAGTTGCGCCGCGAACGTCTTCGAATGACCTGGGGCGGCATTTCGGGCTTCGATCTGGCCGTAGGCGCTGATGGCTCCATCCTGGTGGTGCTGAACCGAGGCGGCCACTTCTTTGTGTTCGACGCGACCTGCAGCGAGGTAATCGCCGATTTCTCCAAGGACGGTTTCGCAGCCTTTTCCGTCGCACCTGGTGGGCAAAAGGCGGTCGCAGCCAACGAAAAGGGCCTGTGGAGCCTCGATCTCGCCACCGGCCGCCGCAAGCTGCTACTTGCGAACTCCGCACCCGTGGCTGTCTACGGGGTGGCCGAGTACGTCGCACAGGAGGAGCTCGACCGGCTGGAGGGATTCTGGATATCTCCAGACGGCGCACGGGTTGCTTTCACGGAGGTGGACGAATCGGCGGTGCCGGAGTTTCCCGTCGTGCATATGGGCGGAGATGACTGGACCCTGGAGCCGCATCGGTATCCCTTCGTGGGCGAGCCAAATGCCAAGGTTCGCCTCTGCGTGAGCGGTATCGATGGAGGCGCCCTCGCGTGGGTGCCGCTTCCCGAGGATGACGAGTTCTACCTGGCCAGAGTGTTTTGGCTGGGCAACGGCCGCCTCGTGGCCGCCACCCTAGACCGGCTGCAGACGGAGCTCAAGTGGTGGGTATACGATCTCGCGCACCAGTCACTCACCTTGCTCCACCAGGAGCGCGGCAATCCTTGGGTTAATCTCCCGGCCGGTGCGCTTGCGATTGCAGACGACTCCTTCCTTACCACCACCGAGGAGAGCGGATTCGCCCAGCTGTGCGAGATATCGGTTCAGGGCAAGGTCAAGAGGCATGCGCTTGGCGAGTGGATGGTGACCCGGATTCTTTCCGTTACGCAGGGGAGCCGGGTCGCCTTCTTCATGGCCACCGAAAAAAGCCCCCTCGAGCGCCACCTCTACAAGCTCGACCTAGACCAGGGCGGTCTGGTGCGCCTGACCGAGCACGAAGGTATGCATGACGCCTTGGTCGATTCCACCGGCGGCCAGGTCCTGGACCAGTGGTCAGACCGGTCCGCAGGAGTCAGGGTGGAGTTGCGCACGGCCGCTGGCACGGCCAAGCGCATTGGCGACGAGCCGCCGACGGCCGAAGCCCTGGGGCTGGTACCTCCGCAGCTCTTCACCGTGACCGCGTCCACGGGCGAGACACTGCACGGCGCAGTGTACCTCCCACCGCCTGACTACGCGGGCCCGCACCCCGGCGTTGTGAGCGTCTACGGCGGACCGCAAGCACAAATGGTCAACGAGTCATGGGAACTCATGACCGGGGACCTGGTGGCCCAGCACCTCGCCTCCCTAGGGGTGGTGGTGGTTAAGCTCGACAATCGCGGCAGCTACGCCAGGGGCAAGGCGTTTGAAGCGCACCTGCACCACAGCTTCGCCTCGTACGAACTCGAGGACCAGCTACTGGCGGTCAAGCACATCGTCGATCGCCACGACGTGGACCCGGAGCGGATCGGGATATACGGGTGGAGCTATGGGGGCTTCATGACCATCAGGGCCCTCACCGGCGCTCCAGACGTATTCAAGGTTGGAGTTGCCGGAGCGCCGGTGGTGGACTTCCGCTACTACGACACCGCTTACACCGAGCGCTATCTCGGCCTACCGAGCCAGAACCGCGACGCGTATGAAAGGGCCGATCTCGCCCGCACAGTCTCGTCTCTGGCGGGGAAACTGTTGGTGATCCATGGACTGGCGGATGAGAATGTCCACTTCAGGAACACGGCTCGCCTTCTGGAGGCGGTGACGCAGGTGGGCAAGGAGGTGGACCTTGTGCTGCTGCCCGGCGCACGCCACTCGCCACGGGGTTTCGAGACGCTGCGTGAGATAGCCCGCCGCCGCGCGGAACACCTCCTGGCCAACTTGTAGCACGCCTTTTCCGGGGGCTCGCCGTCTGCGTAGATTATGGGGCATGGCTTTCGTTGCGCGCCTCGGGACGCGCCGGCTCCCCGGACTTCTCGCGGCGTCGCTGATGTGCGCCGGGTGTGGACTGGGAGGCACTGCGGGGACAACGGGAAGTACCGGCGTATCTGCGCCGTCGGGCACCGGCGCGGTGAGCTCGACGACATCGGCGAGAAACAATTCGATCCCGCCCATGCCGTTGACAGCGCCACTGCACACCTGGCCAGGAGAGGTGATTCCCACCGCGATCGGCACCTATGTGGCCTGGCAGGTCAAATACCCCGAAACAATGCTTTCACGCATCGATCCGGCCACCGGCCGGCTGGTGGACACGGTCCGGCTGGCCGGGAACTTTGTTCAAGCCGTCGAAGCGGGTGGATCGCTTTGGGTGTTGGACCAGACCACCACAGGGGATTTGCTCGAGCGCCGGGATCCGGCCAACCTTTCGCTAATTGGCTCCCGCCGGCTCGGTAACGGTGTCGCAGGTCCGGCAGGCTCGCTGGTTCCGGTGGGAAGCTACCTGTGGGTGGCGGGCGGACCTCAGCCACTCCAGCTCTCTTTGCCCCAAGGCTCCCTGGTGAGAAGCCTGTCCCTTCCGCCTGGTGTGCACGACTACTCCCTAGGGGGAGGGCAGGCGTCAACTCTGATAGTGGACTACCAGGCCGGACTTGGCTCCGTCTACTTTGAGCTCGTCAGCGCGGACACCGGAAACCTCATTGCCAAGTCCGATGCCGGCCTCCTGTTCCCGGTGACTTCGCCACGTGTTTCCGCCATAGCCGACGGCGGCTTTTGGATCTCGGTTGCCACGGGCATGCAGGGCTATATCGAACGCATGCAGACTCCTTCGCTGCGACTGCAGCTCTCGACCAAGATGGAAGGTTCGAACGGCATTAGCGCGAGCGTCGCCGACGGAGTCCTATGGGTGACCCAGGGGGCCGGAGGGCCAACGCGCAATTACTGTGGCGACCCCGCGACCGGGCATCCGTACGCCACCTTCGCGGCCGCGATCGGCAGCAGCGGATTCTTGACGGCTGTAGGCGGCGGCCACTACTTCTTGTCCAGCTCGTCGAACGAGAAGGTGGTCGCGGAGTACTCCATACCCCGGATTTGCGCCCGACCGTAACAAAGAGCCGCCATTACCGGGGACGAGCAAGTATCAACCCCGAGCACCCCCCGACCACCTTTCTGGCCCGCCGTGCCGAGGCGAGTCCTTCCGGAAATGCTGATGTCGCGGGTCAATCAGGCGCAGCAAACCACCTCCGTGCCTCCTCAAGGAGAAGCCTGGAAGCACGCTTTATCAACATTGAAAATGGCGGCTACCGGTTGGCTGCCGCGCCACGGTGACCTACCCGAGCCGCTCGATGATGGTCGCGTTGGCCATTCCGCCACCTTCGCACATCGTCTGCAGGCCATAGCGGCCGCCAGTGCGCTCAAGCTCGCAGACCAAGGTGGAGAGGAGCTTGGTTCCCGAGGCGCCCAATGGATGTCCCAAGGCGATGGCGCCGCCGTTCGCGTTCACGCGGCCCATGTCCGGGTGGAGCTCCTTTTCCCAGGCGAGCACCACCGATGCGAAAGCCTCGTTGATCTCGACCAGGTCAATGTCGTCAATCGACATCTTGGCGCGCTCGAGCACCTTCTTGGTTGCCGGAATGGGTCCGGTGAGCATAGTGACGGGGTCTACGCCGGCAAGGGCGAAGTTGACGAAGCGCGCCCGTGGCGTGAGCCCAAGCCGCTTGGCCATCTCCTCGCTCATGATGAGGGCCGCCGAAGCTCCATCGGTGATCTGGGAAGAGTTGCCCGCGGTGACCTTGCCACCCTCCTTGAACGCCGCCCGCAGATTAGCGAGCGCCTCCATGGAGGTTTCACGGATTCCCTCGTCTGCGGTCAATAACTCCCCTGTCTCCTCACCGTCCGGGCCCTTGATCGCGATGGGGAGGATCTCCCTCTCGAAGCGTCCCTCGTCACGCGCCTTTGCCGCGAGCTGCTGGCTGCGAAGCCCGTAGCGGTCCAGGTCTTCGCGAGAGAGGTTCCATTGGTCGGAGATCATCTCAGCGGAGATGCCCTGATTGACCAATCCGCCCGCATCGTGGTAGCGCTTGGCGACGCGGGGCCCGAAGGGCACGCCGGGCCCGTTGGCGGCGGAGGAGCCCATTGGAACCTGCGTCATTGCTTCGACGCCGGCGGCTATGACCACGTCGTACATGCCGGCCATGATGCCTTGTGCGGCGAAGGCGGCCGCCTGCTGGGAAGAGCCGCACTGCCGATCGACCGTCGTCGCGCAGACCGACTCCGGGAACCCGGCAGCCAATACGGCGTTGCGCGCAACGTTGACCGATTGGGCGCCGACCTGCATCACGCAGCCCATGATTACGTCCTCGACCAGCGCGGGATCCAGGTCATTCCTGGCTACCAGCGCGGCGAGCACCTCGGAGGCCAAGTCGACCGGGTGCCAACCCGAGAGCTTCCCATTGCGCTTCCCGCCTGGGGTGCGCACCACATCCACGATTACCGCGTTGGTCATCGACGCTCCTTGAATCCGGTTACCGACTTCAAATCGGTTTGCTTCCAAACTTTACTGAATCGACTTTAGCATTGGCGCCTGTCACGTGACTAGGTGCGAGAAGTTCACGTGGCGAGTGGGGCAACCTCGAAGCGGACGACGTCGATGAGGCCGAGGTCAGTGATGCGAAGCTCGGGTATCACCGAGAGCCCGAGAAACGAGAGCGTCATGAAAGGAGCCGAGTGGGCAATGCCCAACTGCTCCCGGGCTGCGCGTTCGAGCTCCTCCAGCTCTCGGGCAACCTGTGCGGCGGGTGCCGCCGACATCAGCCCTCCCACCGGCAAGGGAACCAGCGCAAGAATCCGGCCGTCCAGGACGGCGACCTGACCGCCTCCTGCCTTCGCGAGGGCGTCTGCGGCAACTGCCATGTCACGCGAGCCCCCCTCGTCCATCGACCCGACAAGCATGAGATTGTGAGCGTCATGCGCGACGGTAGAGGCGATGGCTCCGCGTGTCAGCCCGAAGCCGCGTACCAGGCCGATCCCGATGCGGCCGGTGCGGCGGTGTCTCTCGGCGACGGCGATCCGGGCGCAGCCGGCCAGATCAGACCCCTTCAACTTCAGATCGCGCGTCGAGAGTGAACGTTCGATCACCTCGATCACGCGGTAGGTGCTCTCGGGATCCAGTTGGAGTTCGAGCTCGGCCGGGAGTATCTCCGAGGCGAGATGGACGCTGGTTCGCATCCAGTCAGGAGCGGGATGCGCGGCCACGGAGTCCGCCACCAGGTGCCCGTCTCGCGCGACGAGCTTCCCGCGCTGGAAGACCAGCTCGGGCCGGAAGTCGACCAGGTTGCCCAGCACCTGGACGTCAGCCTGGTACCCGGGTCCGAGTGATCCGAGGTCGAAGAGGTTGTGGTATTGAGCGGGATTCGAGGTGGCAAGGACGATGGCGTCCTCAGCGCTCACGCCTGCAGCCACCGCCATGCGCACGCAGTCGTTTACGTGCCCTTTGCTGAGCAGGGTGGACGGCTCCCGGTCGTCGGTGCAGAGCGCGACGCGGTCAACCCCGCCTATGAGCACCGTCTTGATCAGATCCTGCAGGTTCCTACTGGCGGAGCCTTCGCGAATGAAGATCCACATGCCCTTCCGGCGCTTCTCGTGGGCCTCCTCGAAGGTGGTGCACTCATGGTCCGACTCGACACCCGCGCTCAGGTAGGCATCGAGTTGCCGGCCGGTCACGCCGGGAGCATGCCCGTCCACTCTGCGCCAGCCTGCCGTGGCGATCTTGGCTGCAACCTCGGGGTCTCCGCCGATCACGCCTGGGTAGTTCATGACCTCCGCCACTCCTATGGCTCCCAGGTCCTCGATCACGGCCTGAACCGCGCTCGGGCCGAGCTCCGCCCCCGGAGATTCGAAAGGTGAGGCCGGAACGCAGGATGAAGCAACAATGGAGAAGGTAAAAGGAAGGCCGGTGGCGGCTTCGACAAGGGCACGAATTCCCGGGAGGCCGAAAACGTTGGCGATCTCGTGGGGGTCGGCGACCACGGCCGTCGTGCCTAACGGAAGTACCGCGCGAACGAACTCGTCCACCCACAGCTTGGTCGACTCAAGGTGCATGTGTGCGTCGATGAACCCGGGCACCAGGTACATGTCCGTGACGTCCACGATCTCGCGTGCCTCACGCGGACCCCATCCGACCACTCTCCCGTCCGTGATGGCCAGATCCGCCTCAACCCATTCCCGAGTGGCGGTGGAAAATATTTTCCCTCCGGTGAGCAGAAGGTCGCAGGGAATGTCGCCGCGGGCTGAGGCCAGGGCGTCGGGGGGCACGGGCGATCGAGACATGTGCCCATCCTACGCCGGGCTGAAATCCCAGTCCGGCTTCGGGCCGGCGCTATCGAAGGACGCAGTTGGGGCAGTCGTCATAGCCGACCAGCCCAATTCGGAACAGCAATGCGAAGAGCTTGCATCCCAGGCAGAAGCCGGCGGCGGCCTCGAGAGTGGCTGCGGCGCCAAGGAAGACGAGAACTATCGCCGCCGGAACGAAGGAAGATACCGTCAGCGAGAGAATTGCCGCTGTCAACGACATGATCGCGCCGATTCCTTGGGCGAAGCGCTTCGGCTTGCCGGGCACCGGCTTCGAGAGCGCCTTCAACCGGGGCGCGACGATCCTGGTGGCGATCAAGCCGAGGGGGGAGATCTTGGGGCCCGAGAGCACCCTGGCCATGAAGCCATAGCACAGTGGTATCAGGAGGAGCCGGTCGCGGGTGATCAGGAGCAATGCCACCTGCAAAACCACCCCTGCGGCAACCGTCCTTGCGGCCGCGTCGTCCACCGGGTCGGGGAACGAGAAGAAGGCCTTGCGGCCCTGAACACCGTTCGAAACAAGACGCTGGTCGCTGCTCATCACTGCCCTTCGTTAGGTCGTCCCGGAAAAGAGTCTACGTTCGGAGGAGACTAAACCCGACTAATCCGATCATAATTAAGATAATTATCAAGGCGGAATCAAAGGGGGCTGCGACACCACATAGCCCGTGCAGGGGTGCAGAGTGGGGGTTGGCGCAAGACTGGCGCGCCATTGCATAAAGGGGGTGCGATGAGCATGCGACGCTTTCGCACGGCCGCATTCTTTCTGGCCAGCTCAGCCGGGCTCGCAGCTTGTGGGTACGGGGCCTCTGCCTCGCCGGGCAGCTCTGCTGGTGGAGCCACAAAAGGGTCGGGGGTGAAGCTGACCGTCGAGTCCAGCAAGTACGGCAAGGTTCTGGCGCTCTCCAACGGCGAGACCCTGTACATGTTCAGTGCCGATACGAGCACGACATCAAAGTGCATCGCCAGTTGCACCGGGGTCTGGCCACCTGTGGCCGCGAACCACGTCGTTGCCGGAACCGGCGTGCAGTCCGCCTCGCTCGGTACCATCTCGAGGGGCAGCGGGCCTCAGCTCACCTACGACGGGCATCCCCTGTACACCTACGTGGGGGACACCTCGGCCGGAGCAGTGACCGGAGAGGGCATCAACGCATTCGGGGGCCTGTGGTATGTGGTGTCCAGCGGCGGCACGCCCGTAAAGCCCTCTTCCTCGTCGGGTTCGACCAGCGGTTCATCGAGCGGTTCGTACGGGGGTTCGACCAGCGGTTCATCGAGCGGCGGTTATTAACTGCGCCCTGCGCGCCGTGTGAGGGGCGGCCCCTCCTCCGGTAGCCTGGCATCAGGATTGGCTATGCAAGGAGCGCCGGCTTGGAGCGGATTGAGACCTCCCCTGCCCGTGGCATGAAGGACTATCTCCCGGCCGAGGCGGCGCTTCGTGACTGGATGCTCGAGGTCATTCTCGAGACCTATACCTCGAGGGGCTTCCAACGGATCGAGACACCTGCCCTGGAAAACCTGGAGCGTCTTATCGGGTCGGGCGGCGGCGAAAACGAAAAGCTCATCTTCAAGGTCCTGAAAAGGGGAGAAAAGCTTGAACTTTCCGGCGCCGACGAGAACGCCCTGGCCGACCTAGGGCTGCGCTTCGATCTCACGGTTCCCCTAGCCCGCTATTGGGCGCACAACCAGCCCAAGCTGCCACCGGTCTTTCGCGCCATCCAAATCGGGCCGGTCTGGAGGGCGGAACGCCCCCAGCGAGGCCGTTTCAGGCAGTTCATGCAGTGCGACATCGACATTGTCGGCGAGCCGAGCGTCCTGGCCGAGATGGAGCTCATTGCTGTGTCGGTCGAGGTCGCCCGGAAACTCGGGGTCAAGGCACCTGTTCTGCGATTCAACGACCGGCGCTTTCTGGATGCCGTGCTGGGCTGGGCTGGAGTCCCCGCCGATGCCGGCGGCGCGGTGCTCGTTGCCTTGGACAAGCTGGACAAGATCGGACAAGAGGGCGTCCTGGCCGAGATTGGCCGGTTGGAGCTGGAAGGGAGCGTCACGGGACGGCTCGCTCGCTTCTTGGCGGA
>JAJYPE010000167.1 GCA_021795585.1 Actinomycetes bacterium
CATGCTTGCCCTTGGCCAGGTGCATGGTGGACTGGCGCAGGGCATAGGCCAAGCACTTTATGAAGATATGGCCTACGACGACCTCGGGAATCCGCTCACATCCACGTTTGCTGATTACGGGCTGCCGTCAGCATGTGAGGTGCCGTCATTTGAGTGCTCGTTGGAGCAAACTCCCTCCCCATACAACCCCCTCGGGTTCAAAGGCATAGCTGAATCAGGCACCATCGGGGCGACCCCGGCCGTCCAGAACGCCGTTATCGACGCAGTTGCCTATCTCGGAGTCCGACACATCGACCTCCCGGCCACACCAGAGAGGGTGTGGGCGGCCATCAAAGCCGCGGAAGAGCGGCCCCGTCCAGACTGAGCCCCGGTCCTGCCGGTCTTTTCGCCAAGGGCTGTTCCTCGGGGCTCGGCCTCCCGCACTTTCTAGGGCGGTGGGCGAGCGCTCTTGCCTCCGTCTTCCCCACGGCAGCTGCCTGTGTCGTGCGGGGAAGGACTACGTGGTCAGCGCAGCGCGGATGCCAAACGCGTGGGCGGCGGCGAAACGGCTCTCACAGCTTCAAGGCGGCCCTCAGCCCGACTTGGCCGCGATGCGCGCCCACCGGTAAAGCCGGCCTCGCGCGGGCGGCTTGCGTCGGATGTTTCAGGCCGTCTCGCGATGGCGAGATGCGCGGGCGACGATGATCCTCGAGGCGGCTATTAGAGCCAGTACCAGAACGATCAAGAGGAACGCCGCGTCGAAGGAGAGCTGCACCGCGCGCGTGGAAGGCTCGTTGTAGAAGGTCCACACCGCATAGGTGAGGTAGCCCAGCGGGGAGTGGGTCAGCGCCACATGCGGCAGGTTCTGCGAATATCCGGCCGTATACAGCAGCGGGGCGGTCTCGCCAACAGCGATTGCCAGTGCGACGATGAGTCCGGTGGCGATGCCTGGCAGCGCGGAGCGCAGCGAAATCGTCCGAAGTATCTGGCCGGGCTTAAGGCCGAGTGCCTCGGCGCCCTCCACGTAGGAGGACGGCACTTGCCCGAGGGAGACCTCGGTGGTCTTGGCGATGTAGGGCACCACCATCGCGGAAAGCGTGATCAGGCCGGCTCCCAGTGAGAAGCCCCAGTGGAAGGTGACCACCATGCTGATGTAGCCCACGTAGCCGACGACAATCGAAGGGATGCCCGCCAGCACCTCGGAAGCTCCGCGCAGCAGGCCGGCTGCGCGGCCCCGGGCGAATTGCGAGAGGTAGATGCCCGACATCACTCCGATGAAACCGGCCACCACCGCGACACCGAAGGTGATCATGAGCGTGCCTACGATCTCGTTCTCCAAGCCACCTCCCAGGCCGACCCCGGGGGTGGTGATGACGCTCCAGGACATGTGGGGCAAGGCCTTCCATGCCACCTGGGCGACGATCCACACTGAGGGCACTGTCACCAGGGCCAGGGCGATGACGCCCATGGAAATCGCGACCGTGCTCGCTGCCTTGCGCCGCCTGGTTCGCACCCGGATTCGAGTGAGGGCCTCTTGGTTCCTGGCCATCAGACGCCCCTCCCAACCGGAAGGGCCGTCGTCGACACCTTGCGGACGAGAAGCCGCGCTCCAACGTTGGCCAAAAGGGTTACGACCATGAGCGCCAGAGCCGCTTCCGCCAGAGTCCTGACAGCGAGGCCGGTCCCGTCGATCAGGGCCGAGTCCAGAGTGGTGACGATGGTGGCGGCAATGGTGTTGAACGTCGAATAGATGTTGGTCGGAAGCGTGCCAAGCACACTGCCCGAAACCATGGCGACGGCCATCGTCTCTCCGAGCGCGCGAGCAAGGCCGAGGACGGTTGCACCGATGATGCCGGCGGATACCCAGGGCATGGTCACCTTGGTTGTCACCTCCATCCGGGTCATGCCGAGCGCTTCTGCACCCTCTTCCGTCAGTTTGGGCACCTGGGTAAAGAGGTCGCGGCTGGTCGAGGCGATGATGGGGATGATCATGGCGGCAAGGATGATTCCCGAGGTAAGCAGCCCTTCGCCTGCTCCGGTCGAGCCACGGAACCAGCGCAAGATGAACACATCGGGCATGTGCTTGGCGACGATGGGGTAGATGTCCCGGCTGAGTAGGGGGCCGATGGTGAGCGTGCCCCAGAGGCCGAAGACGACGCTTGGGATTCCGGCAAGTAGCTCAAGGAAGACTCCGAGTGCGCTTCGCACACGAGGTCCGAGCAGCTTGGAAACCACCAACGCCGCGCCCAGTGAGGTTGGCAGCGCAATTACCAGGGCTATCAAGGAGGAGAGGACGGTGCCCACGATGATGGCCCAGGCTCCGTATTCTGCCTGGGCGGGATGGAGGACGCCGTTGGTGGTGACGGGCTGGAGGTAGAAGTTGCCCGGGTGCCAGACGTTGTGGACGAAAAAGCCGAGTCCGTTGTATTTGACGGCCGGCAGCGCCTGGCCGACCAGGATTCCAAGGATTGCCAATAGCGCCAGAAGGGGTGCTACGGCCGAGACGGCGCTTGCGATCTTCACCGGGCCGAGCGGAGACTTGGTTGTGGGGCGGAATACCCGCGGGGCCTGGGGCTCCTCGGTCCTTCGCGCGAGATCGCTGGCCACTACGGCTTCGCCTTTCTCTAGTGAAAAGGGGGCCGCCGCCCGGAGACGGCGGCCCTTCGTGCTGACAATGGTTGTGGGTGATCAGCCGCCGATCTTGGCGATCTGCGCCAGCGACAGCGTCGCGACGGACGTCGGAAGCGGCTGGAAGTTCACCTGGCTGACGTACGAAGTCGCATTACCATGCGCAGGGTCGATAGCCCAGGTCAGGAACGCCTTGATGGCTTGGGCCTTGTTCGGATCGGACTGCTTGGTGTTGACGATCGCGTATTCGAAGTTGATGATCGGGTAGGAGGTCGCGCCTGGGCCGTAGATCAGGGAGATCGCCTCGTTGGCGGGAACCTGGCCTATGAAGTTCTTGGCCTCGGCCTGGATTCCGGCGGCCGTCGGCACGAGGAACTGCCCGGCCTGGTTCGAGATCGCAGCCAACGTCAGACCCGCCTTGGATGCCTGGGAGGCATAGCTGACGCCCACGTAGGCGATGCAGCCCGCGGTCTGGGCGCACCCGGTGACCATGCCGCCGTTGCCCTGCTCGGCAAGAGCAGTGGGGACCGCCGGGAAGGCCACGGTGGTGCCGAACTGCGGCCCATTGGCGCTGCCCCAGCCGTTGGGGTCGGCCTTGGACAGATACTGGGTGAACAGGAAGGTGTCACCCGAGCTGTCCGAGCGATGAAGCGGGGCGATGGCCAGGTGCGGGAGGTTTACGCCCGAGTTCAGCGCCGTGATCGCCGGATCGTTCCAATACTTGATCTTGCCCTGGTAGATGTCAGAGATGACCTGGCCGGTCAGGTGCAGCTGCTGGGTCACGCCGGGGATGTGGACGACGATCTCCTGAGCCGAGATGGCCAGTGGGATGTTGATGAGGGTCGGGGTCTGGCCAGTCTGAGTAGGCGAGAGATAGGCGTCGGAGGCACCGATGTCCACCGTGCCGCTCGCCGCGTCCGCAATGCCGGTGCCGGAGCCCGTACCTGCGGTGGTGATGGAGATGTTCGAGTACTGGGTGTGATAGTCAGGTGCCCAAAGGTTGAACAGGGGATAAAGTAGGGTCGAGCCAGTCTCCTGGAGAGCTACGTTCGCGGTCGGAGGGGTTTCGGTTGCCGCGTAGTTGGGAGCTGCGTTTGCCTGGGTGGTCGCTGAAGCAGCAGTGGTTGCGGTCGTCGAGCTGGTGGTAGTTGCAGACGAAGAGCTACCGCATGCCGAAGCGGCCAACCCGGCTACTCCCATGAGGCCGGCGGCAAGTAGTGGTCTTTTCGGCGCCATGCCGTGTGTTTCCTTTCCGAGGTAATTGTTTTTCATCGTGGCCTTCCAACCGGGCTAGCCCATGCGCCCCGAGACGTAATACTGCGTCTCGGGTTGCCGGGGATCCTCGAAAATCTGGGCCGTTGGGCCTGATTCCTTGAGGCGCCCGTCAAAGAAGAACATCGTGTGGTCCGAAATCCGCTTCGCCTGAGCCAGGGAGTGGGTCACCACGATGAAGGTGATCTCCGACGCCAAGTCAGCCAAGAGCTTCTCGACGGACTCGACGGAGATCGGATCCAGTGCCGACGTTGGTTCGTCGAGCAACAGGACCTCTGGTTGTACCGCCAGACTTCTGGCAAGGCACAAGAGTTGTTGCTGGCCTCCTGAGAGGCGGAAGGGCGAATCGTTCAGGCGGCCCGAGACCGCGTTCCAGAGACCGACGCGCTCGAGGTTCTCCCTGACGATGCGGTCACGCTCGGACTTCTTTGCAAGCCCGTGCGCCTTGACTCCCGCGAGAACGTTGTCCCGGATGGACATCGGGAAGGGGTTGGGGCGCTGGAAGAGCATTCCCACTCGGCGGCGCAGTTCGAGCAGGTCGATGCTGTCCGATAGCACTTCCTGATCGTCGAGGCGGATGCTTCCCCCCGCGAAGTATCCATGGACCTTGTCGTTCATACGGTTCAGGCTGCGTAGGAAGGTCGTCTTGCCCGACCCGGTCGGGCCGATGAGGGCGACGATCGAGCCTTGGGTCAGCGTGAGGTCCACCCCCGAAATGATGGTCGTCTTGCCGAAGCCGACGGTAAGGTCTGAGACCTCCACCACCGTACGGGAAGAGTGTGGGGAGTTGGTCGAGACTCTCTCGACCGGGCGCGGGGCCAAATCCTGCATAAATTCCTCTTTAGCCTGGATCCACCGACCTGGCCCGTCAAAAGGGAGCTTCTGAATTAGAAAAGTGCCCCCTGAGCTGGTAGAATAGCAGTTATATCAAGCCGCAAGCTACCAACCAGAAAGGCACTTCCTGTGA
>JAJYPE010000168.1 GCA_021795585.1 Actinomycetes bacterium
CGCCCATGGTCCCGCCGGGACCCGCCCTGCCGGCGACTTCGTGCTCGCCGCCCATCCGGCAGTTGCAGACCTGGTCAGCTGGCTCCTGCAGGGGGCCTATGTCGCTCCCGAGGGGGACGGGGGGCTTAGGGTGGGCCTCGAGCCGGGAGTTCGCCTAGTCACCCCGTCCGGCGATCGAGCCAGCGCGATAGGGTTCGAAGCCGTCTCCGGTAGCGAGGTCGTGACCAGGCGCACCCAGAGCGAGGCCTCCGACCGGGCGGCGGCGGCCGCCGAGCGCTTGGCCAATGCCACGGCCAACCATTCCACCGAGCTCGTTGAGCGAACCGCTCTGGAGCGCCGGGTTCGGGAGCGCGAATCGGCAGCCGAGCGCGCGAGGCAGGAGGCGGCAACCGTTCTTGCGGCCCTCGAGCGCCAGGGAGCCCTGGTCGAGAGCTTTGAGTCCCAGCTCGAGGAGGCCAACCAAACGCTACAGCGTGCCAGCGAGGAGGAGACCGGGGCGTCCGAACGGCTGCAGCCTCTGGAGCAGGAGTTCTCGGCGCTGGAAGCCGAGCTGGCCGAAGTTCGTCAAAGGCTTGACGGAATGCGCCGGGAAGCCGCCCGCATCTCCGAGGCCGTGGCCGGGGCCAAGGCACGGCGCTCCTCCATCGAGGTGCGCGCCGCACGCCTCTGGGAGCGCCTGAAGCAGCTGGATGCACAAATCGCTGCAACCGGAGCCGAAGCCGAGGCCGAGGTCCGCCGCCGCGAGGAGAGCCTCACCGAGGCGCAAGGGCTGCGCGCCAGGCTTGCGCGCTACACAACCCTGGCGGAGCGGTGCTCGGCAAGTGAGGGTGAGCTGGTTTGCCTGGAGGCCGAGCTGCGCTCGGCAATCGAGGAGCGCAGGAGGCGCAGGAGTGCTCTCAAGGAGGAGTCCGCCCGCCTCGCGGCGGAGATAGACCGCCTCTCCTACCAGAGGCACCTTCTCGAGCAGGATTCGGCGGCCGCGCAGCTACGGCTCCGGGAGAGCCAGGTGCGGGCCCAGGTCATGCAGGAGCGAATTTGGCGTGAGCTCGAAATCGATCCCGAAGTGGCGCGGCAGATTCCCATCCTTCCGGGAGTGGAGCCCCAGGAGGCGCCGGAGCATCTGAAGCGGCTCGAGGAGGAGCTGGCCAGGATGGGGCCGATCAATCAGCTGGCTCAAGTGGAGCTGGCCGAGCTCAATGAGCAGCAGCGCTTCCTCGATTCCCAGCTCGAGGACGTGGCCGCCTCACGCAACGAGCTGCGATCCCTGGACCGCGAGATAACGCGGGAGATGCGCAGCGTCTTCATGGCGGCCCTCGCGGATGTCTCGGGTCACTTTGCGGAGACCTTCGACCTGCTTTTTCCGGGCGGGAGGGCGGAGCTGGTACTGATGGACCCCGCGGATCCTCTCGCCTCGGGGCTGGACTTCTCGCTCTCGATACCCGGCAAATCGGTGCGCAGCATCCACCTGCTCTCGGGCGGGGAGCGCTCGCTGGTCGCCCTGGGCTTCCTGATCGCCGTCTTTTCCTCCCGGCCCTCTCCCTTCTACATCCTGGATGAGGTCGAAGCGGCCCTGGACGATCTCTCCCTCTCCCGCCTGCTTGCGCTGCTGGAGGCATTCGGGAGCAATGCCCAGCTCCTCATCATCTCCCACCAGAAGCGCACCATGGAAATAGCCCGGTATCTCTTCGGCGTCTCCATGAACGGTGACGGAGCTACGCGGGTGGTGGTGGACCGCCTGGCGGATCGGCAGCTGCGCATCTACGGCAATTCGTAGGCAGTTCCACAGCTCCTACACTGGTCTTCATCATGCACAGCGCACAGATCATCCTTCTCGTAGTAGTTCTCGCCCTGATCGTCGGGGGAGTGGTCCTGGTCGGCACCCGCTCCAGGCGCCGCGCCGCGGCCCCCCCGGCGCCCGAACCGCTTTCGGCTTCGCGTGCACCGGCTGTTCCGGCTCCGCCGGACGAAGAGGCGGTACCGGTCCCGTCGAAGGGCGGGCTGATCACCGGACCCGAGCCGGCACCCGAGAAGCTTGATCTCGGGGCGGAGGAGGAGATTGCCCCTGAGCCTCCGGCCTCAATCCAGGAGGGCCTGAGGCAGTCCCGCCGCCCCTTTGCCGCCGCGTTGCAGCAGATGTTCAAGCGCAACGCCATCGAGGAGAGCTTCTGGGGGGAGGTCGAGGACTCCTTGATCCTTTCGGACGTGGGCCTGGATCAGGCGACGCGCATCGTGGATGAGGCCAAGGAGAAGGTGCGCCGGGAGCATGTCACCCGCCCCGAGGCGGCCCTGGGAGCGATTCGCGACGCCATGCTGGAGGCCCTCTCCCACTCGGACCGCTCGCTGGCGATCGACGGCGAGCGCCCGGTGGTCTGGCTCTTCGTGGGCGTTAACGGTGTGGGCAAGACCACCACCATAGGCAAGGTGGCCCACCAGCTGAGCGCCGACGGCAAGAGCGTCTTGCTCGCCGCCGCAGACACCTTCCGCGCCGCCGCGGCGGACCAGCTGTCGCTGTGGGCCGAGCGGTCGGATGCGGAGGTGGTGCGGGGCGCCGCCGGGGGCGATCCCGCGGCGGTCCTCTTCGACGCCATCTCCTCCGCGCGGGCCAAAGGCACCGACCTGGTGCTAGGGGACACCGCCGGCAGGCTGCACAACAAGTTCAACCTCATAGAAGAGCTGAAGAAGATCTATCGAACCGTCGAGAAGGCCCAGGGAACCTTAGGCGAGGTCCTGCTGGTGCTGGATGCGACGGTGGGCCAGAACGGACTCGCCCAGGCCAAGGTCTTTTCGGAGGCGGTGGGGGTGACAGGCGTAGTGCTGACCAAACTTGACGGCTCGGCCAAGGGGGGCATTGCGTTCGCCATCGAGGAGACCTTCAAGATTCCGGTGAAGCTGGTCGGCGTGGGGGAGCGCATCGGAGACTTGATTCCCTTCGATCCCAAGGCCTATGTGGAGTCCCTCACGGCGCTGGATTGAGCGCTCCCGGCACAACGCCAACCCGGCTCTAGAATCTTTTCGTCCCCGCCCTCTTTCCCGGGCGAAGTGAAGGAAGCCTGATTTGTTCGACAACCTTTCTGCGCGCCTCGAAGGCGTAGTCACCAAGCTGAAGCGCAAGGGCCGGCTCTCGGCTGCCGACATCGAGGCGGCTCTCAAGGAGATACGTGGCGCTCTCCTGGAGGCCGACGTCAACCTGACGGTGGTCCGCCAGTTCACCCAGAACATCCACGATGCCGCCATCGGCACGACGGTCTCCCGCGCCCTTACGCCGGCCCAGCAGATAATCAAGCTGGTCGACGAGGAGCTTCGCTCGACCCTCGGAGGAGAGAGCTTCCGGCTAACTTTCGCCTCCACCCCTCCCACCGTGATCATGCTGGTCGGCCTGCAAGGGTCCGGAAAGACGACCGCCGCGGGAAAGCTGGCGCTTTGGCTGCGCAGGCAGGGACGCCACCCGATGCTGGTAGGTGCCGACCTGGCGCGCCCCGCCGCAGTAGAGCAGTTGCGGATCCTGGCCGAGACCGCCCAGGTTGACTTTTACTCCGAGCCCACCGATCCGGTCTCCGTGGCTCGCGAGGGACTCGCCCGCGCGCGCTCACTGGGCCGTGACGTGGTGATCATCGACACCGCAGGCCGGCTTGCGGTGGACGCGGAACTCATGGAGGAGATGCGCCGCATCGAAGCGGCGGCCAAGCCCAACTACAACTTCCTGGTAATCGACGCCATGATCGGCCAGGACGCCCTCGGCACCGCAGGCGCATTCTCGGAGGCGGTCGGCCTTTCCGGCACCATTCTCACCAAGCTCGATGGTGATGCCCGTGGCGGTGCCGCGCTTTCCGTTGTGGCGGTGACCGGCAAGAAAATCGCCTTTTCCTCGGTGGGTGAGAAGCTCGAGGACTTCGACACCTTCCACCCCGACCGCATGGCCAATCGAATCCTGGGCATGGGCGACGTCCTTACGCTCATCGAAAAGGCCGAGCGCCAGATGGACAAAAATGTTGCCGAGAAGGGTGCCCAAAAACTTGCCCAGGGCAAGTTTGACCTGGAGGACTTCCTGGAGCAGATGCAGCAGGTCAAGAAGATGGGCCCACTCAAGGGCATCATGTCCATGCTGCCGGGAGTGCCAAAGGAGCTTCGCGACGTCGATATCGACGAGCGAGAGCTCGCTCGTACCGAGGCGATCATCTCCTCGATGACCCGGGACGAGCGGCGCAACCCGGTGATCATCGACGCCAGCCGCCGCCAGCGCATCGCCGCCGGCTCGGGTTCAACCTCGATGGCGGTCTCTAATCTGCTCAAGCAGTTCAAGGACATGCAGAAGATGATGCGCCAGATGGGCGTGGGGCCCGCATCGGCCACCAAGCGCCCCGCATCGGCGCGCGCGGCAAAGAAGAAGGGGAAGCGGCGTTAACCTGCACAGATCCGGTGCCGACGGCTCTAGAATCTAGGGGCTGTCATTTGAGCGCAGCGAACTGCCAAGCGGAGAGGCCCGTCAGCCCGGGCCGCCGCAAGTGAATTATAGGAGTTTTGGTGTCTGTAAAGCTGAGACTGGTCCGTATGGGCAAGAAGAAGCAGCCCACATACAGGGTTATCGCTGCCGACGCCCGCTCGCCACGCGACGGCCGTTTCATCGAGATCCTGGGCAGCTACCAGCCCAGGAACGAGCCCGCGACCATTGAGATCGACTCCGAGAAGGCTCTCAAGTGGCTCCGTCAGGGCGCCCAGCCGAGCGATCGCGTCCGCAAACTTCTCCAGGTCACCGGGACCTGGGGCGAGTTCAAGGGTGAGTCCAAGTGACGTCCGTCGAGTCCGGGGAGTACACCGGGTCCGAGGAGGAAGGCAACC
>JAJYPE010000169.1 GCA_021795585.1 Actinomycetes bacterium
GCGTCCGATCAAGGTGGCGGGGTTTAATACGGCAGTGCCTGGCATCGCAGCAGATGTGCTTGATGGTCAAGGGAATGCCGTTGTGGGCGCACTCGGAGAACTCGCCATCACGAAGCCCTTTGTTGGCATGACGCAGGGATTCTGGGGTGAGAGCAAGAGATACTTGGATACATACTGGAACCAGTTCGCAGACGTCTGGGTTCAGGGTGACTCCGCGATGCGTGAACCAGATGGCCACTGGTTGTTGGTCGGGCGCTCGGACGACACCATAAAGGTCGCCGGCAAACGAATCGGTCCCGCTGAGATTGAGGCTGTTGCGATCGAGAACGGTGCCGTGGCCCAGGCAGCAGCAATTGCGGTACCGCACAAGATCAAGGGGTCGGCGATTGTGCTCTTCGTCACCGAACGGTCTGGTGGCGAGACAAGTCCGGGCGACCTCCTGGGGGAGCTTTCGACCGCTGTGTCTAGAGCGCTAGGAAAGTCGCTGGCACCTGAGGCTGTCCATGTCGTAGAGGACCTTCCTCACACTCGTAACGGCAAGATTTTGCGTCGTCTTATTCGTTCGACGTATCTGGGCGAAAAGGCCGGAGATACGTCCAGCCTGGAAAACCCAGAGGCGTTGAAGTTCATAGCGGACCTTCGGTCCGAGGAGTAGTGGGTTCGCGGCGAGCTCTACGCCAAGCCCAGGCCCCCAACCCCGCCCGCTGGGCCCGTGGGGTGACCAGGGACTGGTCCTTCGACCCCGCCGTCTGGACGACCACTCCCTGCAAGAGCGTGCTCGCCGGCCAGTGAGCCGGCTGAGACAAAAGGATGCTTGCCGCCGCGGAAGCGACAACTTCCCTGACAGCCACCGAGGGCCACGACAAAAGGAAGGGTCGGACAACGCGTGTCCGACCGTTCCTTGCTTTTTGATAACCTCGCGGCGCAGCCCGCTACTTGCGGGCCGGACAGACCGGCCCTATTTTTAGCCGACCTTCTCCGCCGTCTTCACCTCTTGCTTGCTGACTACCGACGGATGGCGAGCCATCGCGGCCTGCCTCTCCTCCTCGGTGCGGTGGTCCAGGTAGAGACCGGCGGCCATTATGCCCAATATCAGGGCCGTGACCAAGATCATCAGCGGAAGATTCAAAAGCAGCCAGTGCATTTCATTGTCCTTTCACTCCCTCAACTTGCTATCTACAAGTTACGGAGCTGCGGTAATCGCATGGCAATGAGGAGCGATTGCTTCGGTAATGCGCTCTCCGGCGGCACCGGTGTTGCCGAGAGCGTGCCCGAATACCAGCTCGGAGAGGCTCGCCCTTCCCAGTGCAGCCTCAGATGATCTCTGGCTCCATCCTTATGGCGCCGCACGGGCATTCCTGGACGCAGATGCCGCATCCCTTGCAATAGTCGTAGTCGAACTCGTACCGGAGGCCCGGCCCGAGCTTGACCACCGAGTTGTCAGGGCAGACCCCGTAGCAGTTGTCGCACTCGAAGCAGTTGCCACAGGAGAGGCAGCGCCGCGCCTCGAAAAGCGCGTTCGACTCATCCAAGCCCTGGACCACTTCGTCGAAGGTCGAGCGCCTGCGCGCGACGTCCAACTTTGCTCGCACGGTCTGCGGGGCATCCGAGTAGTACCAGGTATTGAGCATTTCGAAGGCGGCAAGTTCGTGCCGTTCCGGCCTCGAATAATTGGTTCCGCGAAGCCATGCGTCGATATTCTTGGCGGCGAGCTTGCCATGGCCGACGCCGACCGTGACGGTGCGGTCACCCGGAACCATGTCGCCACCGGCGAAGAGGCCGGGTACGCCGGTCATCATGTTTCTGTCGACTTGTACTACGCCATCGGCAACCACCACGCCCTCAACGTTGCCGAGCAACTCGAGATCCACCTCCTGGCCGAGCGCGAGGATCAGGGAGTCGGCTTCCAGCTCCTCGAACTCGCCGGTGGCTACGGGCATACCTTTTTCGTCGAGGGTCATCTTCTCGAGGAGGAGCTTGCCGGCATCGGCATGCTTCACGGTGGAAAGCCAGCGCATTTCCACGCCTTCCTCGACCGCCTCCTCCACTTCGATATCGTGCGCGGGCATGCGATCCCGCGTGCGCCGGTACACGACGACTGCCTCGGTTGCCCCGAGGCGCTTGGCGGTTCGCGCGGCGTCCATCGCCGTGTTCCCCCCACCGTAGATCGCCACCCGTCTACCCAGCAGCGGGGGAGTCTGGCCCTCCATGCTGTGGAGAAAGTTGACCGCGTCCAGGATTCGGGCGGACTCGCCGGCGGGCACGTAGGCCCGCTTGCCAATTTCGGCACCGATGGCGAGGAAGATGGCATCGAAGTGGCCCTCCGCGAGGACGGCGGACAAGTCCTCAACCTTGTGGTTGAGAAAGATCTCGACGCCCATTGCCTCGATCCGTTGTATTTCGGCGTCGAGCACTTCGCGCGGAAGGCGGTACTTGGGTATTCCGTAGCGCATCATCCCGCCTGGATTCGCACCCGCCTCGTAAATGGTGACGGAGTGGCCCTGCCGCCGGAGGTGGTAGGCGGCGGAGAGCCCGGACGGGCCGGCGCCGATGATCAGCACCTGCTTCCCGGTGTCGGCGCGTGCCGTCTCGGGGACCCACCCCTTTTCGATTGCCAGGTCACCCAAGAAGTGTTCAACTGAGTTGATTCCCACCTCTTCGTCGAGCTTGCCACGGTTGCATGCCGTCTGGCATGGGTGATAGCAGACCCGTCCCATTACCGCGGGTAGGGGGTTGTCCTCCATGAGCTTGCGCCAGGCCAACTCGTAGTCGCCGCTTTCGGCGTGGTATAGCCAGCCCTGGATATTCTCTCCTGCCGGGCACGCCTCGTTGCACGGTGGAAGCCGATCCAAGTAGACCGGGCGCTCCACCCTCCAGGTGCCCGTCTTGTTGTGCCGGCTGGTGCCGACTTCCAAGGTGATGGCGAATGGCCTTTCCATCGTCGTCGTCCTTCTATTCCGGTTCGCTCTGCAGCAGCCCGAAGCGGGAGATGTTCTTGTCGGCGATCGCCTGGATGCGGCCGATCGTCTCCGTGTTCGGCTGCGGCCGGAAGAGGTGCTGGTAGCGGCGCTGTGGACGCAGGTATTCTTCCACCGGAAGCGGATGACGGATCTTGGAGACGCTGATGACGTCTCCCCCTTCGGCCTCGAAGACGGGGAACAGCCCGGTCTCCTTGGCCATCCTGGAGAGGCGGATCGTGTCCGACGGCGCCGAACCCCAACCCAGCGGGCATGGGACCAGAACGTGGATGTAGCGAGCGCCGTGGAAGCTCATTGCCTTTTCGACCTTGTATTCGAGATCCCTTAGCTCGGCGACAGTCGCTGTCGCGACGTAGGGAATCTCATGGGCCATGGCTATCAGCGGCAGGTTCTTGCCCTTTCCGAAGTCCTCACCTGGATGGGGCCCTACAGCGTCAGTGGTCGCAGTGCGTGCCGCAGGAGGTGTTGCGCCGGAGCGCTGGACTCCGGTGTTCATATAGGCCTCGTTGTCGTAGCAAATGAAGAGCACGTCGTCGTTGCGCTCGAACATGCCCGAGAGCGGCCCGAAACCTATGTCGACGGTGCCACCGTCTCCCGCCTGGGCGACCACTCTGATATCGTGCCTGCCCTTGGCGCGTAGTGCGGCCGCAATGCCAGTGCCCACTGCTGCGGAGTTGCCGAAGAGCGAGTGGATCCAGGGGATCTGCCACGACGTCTCCGGGAACGGAGTCGTAAACACTTCCAGACAGCCGGTGGCGTTCGCTACCACGATTTGGTTGCCGCTGGCCCGCATTGCCGCGTCCAATGCGTAGCGTGCGCCGAGCGCCTCGCCGCAACCCTGGCAAGCACGATGGCCCAGGGTGAGTGAGTTGGTGCGGTCTTCGGAGGATTGCACCGAGCGCTGGTCCTCTGAGAGAAGGCGGTTGCCGACGACGAAGCTGCCGGTTTGGTAGAACTTGATCGGCTGGAAGGGCATCAGCGCGCTCCTTGCGGTCCGGAGGTTCCGACGATCTGCGCCGCGCCACCGCCCGCGGCGCTGCTGCGCCGGGCCGTGCCAAGCTCGGTGACCTCATGCCGGAGAAGGGTCTCGTCAAGGTCGAGGAAGGTCTCTTGTCCAAGGTCTCCCTTGGCCGCCGCCTCCAGGGCTGACGCGACGGAGCGGCGGGTCACCGGCCTCCCACCCAGGCCGGAGATGACCGAATGGACCGAGGGTTGCGCACTGCGCAGAGTGGCGGCTATATCGGCCGAGAGCTGGCCCCCGAAGCCGGGGGCATGGGCCCGCTCGAAGACCACAACCTGCCGGGCACCCGCCAACACATCGCGCAGGGCGTCTGCGGGGAAGGGGCGGAAGGCGCGCAGCCCAAGCACGCCAACGCGCACGCCACTATCGCGCAGATCATCGGCCGCGTCCTTGACGGTGCCAACTGCCGAGCCCATCGCCACCGCAATTATCTCAGCGTCCTCGATTCGATATTGCGAAAAGAAGCCCGCGGGCCGCCTACCGAAGATCTCGGCGAACTCTTCGTCGATCCGGCTCATGACCGAAAGTGCTTCCCGCTGGCGCAGGGAGGCAAGGTAGCGCACCTCGGTGAAGGCCTCCGGCCCGACCATCGCGCCCATGGATACCGGATCGGCAGGGTCGAGGTAGGTGCTAGGTGCGTAGGGGGGCAGGAACCTATCGACCTGCTCCTGGGTAGGAAGATCCACCCTTTCCGTGGCGTGGGTCAGGATGAATCCGTCCATGTTGACCATCACCGGAACGGAGAGTTCCTCAGCCAGCCTGTAGGCGTAAATGTGCAGATCCGTGGCATCTTGGTTGGTTTCGGCGAAGAGCTGGATCCAGCCCGCATCCCG